>CAZMEH010001099.1:0-7968 GCA_964564885.1 uncultured Saprospiraceae bacterium
GATCTGGCTTAGAGCGAGTTGTTTTATTTCCATCAATAATGACTTCAAAATAATGTGTCATTTTTGTTACTTCAAGAATAGTTGGTGCATTTCTGCTTGCCGAACCTAAAGCAATTTTATAACCTTTTGCTTGTAAAGTATCTAAGAAATCAATAACACCAGGCAAGACTTCGCTTTCGTCCATTTTGGTTATAAATTCTCTGTACCAATCATTTTTCTTGTTTGATAAAGCTACTTTTTCTTCTTGAGTGAAGCTATTTTGTTGATTTCCTTTTGTTAGAATAATTTCTAAAGTTTCCATTCGGCTAACGCCTTTAAGATTTTCATTTTCTTCTTTAGTTAATTCTATTCCTAGTTCGTTTGCAAGGCGTTTCCATGCTATAAAGTGATATTTTGCAGTGTCTACTATTACGCCATCTAAATCAAAAATACAAGCTTTTATCATATCGATTATTCCTTATTTATTAAATTGTTATTGCTTAATTATTTACTTTTACATAAGAAGTACAAATATAGTGTACTTTTGACACTAAGGAAAGTTTCAATAATGATTTTATAAATATTTAGGCTTCCAATATTCCATCAATCCATTAGCGAGTTATCGCCACACGTATTCCAACACAGCAGTCTATGTTTCAAGTTTTTGAACATCAACGATTAACTTTAAATGATGATTTTAAACAACATCATTTGAATGCACTTTTGCGATTTAATGACCAAAATAGCAATAAGTATTTTACGGCTATTCATCGAGGCGTTAAGTTTAATCACTATGTTGGTGTGTTGCAAGTTGGAGATTTAACGATTGAAGTATTGCCAAAAGCAGATAAAAGCGAGCAAGGAAATACAGAAATTTGGCGTAAAGCTTTGTTGCAAATGCTTCATTTTTGTAAAATAATCAAGATTGAATCTTTATCAAAAGCACCTTTGACGCTTAGTAAACATTCGTTGCTTGATATTTATATTCATGTTTTTTTAAGCGAAGTCCAGCAATTGCTGCATCGTGGTTTGGTGAAACAATATCAGACTATTTGCCAACAAAACAATTCGCTGAAAGGGCAAATTCAATTTCAAAAACACATTATTCAAAACCTCGTTCATAAGGAGCGTTTCTTTACGCAATCTTCTGTTTATCAATCTAATCACATTTTGCATCAAGTGATTGTGAAAGCATTGAAAACACTTTTAAATACTTCTAATAATCCAACTATTCAAAATAAATGTAGAAGTTTATTGATTGCTTTTCCAGCAGTTGATGATTTTAAAATATCTTCAAATACGCTAAATAAAATTACTTTTTCACAAAAAACAGCGCATTATAAAACAGCCATTGACTTATCAAAATTGATTTTATTGAATTATTGCCCTGACCTAAAAAGCGGCAATTTTAATATACTGGCTATTTTGTTTGATATGAATAAACTCTTTGAAGACTACATTTATCATTCTTTCAAACGCATTGCTCGCAAAGAAAAAATCTCTATCACAGGTCAACCAAGCGAACGGTTTTGGCAACGCAAGACCATTCGTCCTGATATTTTTATAGAAACAGAAAATGAAAAATTCGTTATTGATACCAAATGGAAAGTTTTAAAAAACAACAAACCGCATGACGATGATTTAAAACAAATGTTCGTCTATGGGCATTATTTTGAAGCGGCAAAAAGTTTGCTCGTTTATCCTAAATCTAGGTTTCAAGAAGAATATTTTATAAAAGGCGATTTCAGTAAAAAAATGTTTGATAATTCGACGCAAACTTTGACTTCTCAAAGTTGTGATTTGCTTTTTGTCGATGTTTTAAAAAATGGTGTTTTGAATAAAAATTTAGGAGAAGATATTTTGAAACATTTGAGAGGTATTCAGAAAAATAAAAATCATGAAATCAATCTTATTCCAAGTACTCATTCTAAGCATTTTGTTATTCAGTTGCCGAACAGCAGAAGAGAAAAAAGAGACGATGAATACAAATGATAATCTAAGATTACAATCTTTTAAGTTTGAAAACTCTGCCTTTTTAGCTAACAAAACATACAGCGTTTACTTGCCTATTTCATATGAAGACAGCAAAACAAAACGTTATCCTGTGCTTTTTATGATGGATAATCAGAACTTGTTTGTTGATGTGAATTCATACAGCGGTCACGCTTGGAACATTGACGAAGTATCGGATAGTTTAGTTTCTATTGGTCAAATTCGGGAATGTATTATCGTTGGGATTAACCATGCAAATAAAAAACGTTTCCTCGAATATATGCCGCAAAAGCCAGTAGAAAGCCTTTCTGCCGTTGGTAAAAAACAAATTGACCAATCGGATGTATCTGTTTATTCTGATAATTTTTTAAAATTCTTAGTCAACGAATTGAAACCACATATTGATTCTAGTTTTAGAACTTTAGATACTCGAGCAAATACTTTCATAGGCGGTTCGAGTATGGGCGGTTTGATTTCGATGTATGCGCAGTCTGAATATCCAGGTGTTTTTGGTGGCGCAATTTGTATGTCAACGCATTGGTCGATTGCAATGGACGATGCGGAATTAAAAATTGCCAATAATCTCATGAATTATTTCTACAATCAATTGCGTTGGATTGCAAGTAATCAAACGCCACGAACGCATAAATGGTATTTTGATTATGGTACAAAAGGACTTGACCAACATTATGGAAAATGGCAAATGCAAGTTGATGAACTACTAAAAATAAATGTTGATGAAAAGGATTGGCTTTCTAAAAAATACGAAGGTCACGACCACAATGAAAAATCATGGAACGAGCGTTTACACGTTCCATTGACTTTTATGCTAGGAAAATGATGTTGGGTAGAGACGTTTTGCCAAAACGGCTCTATTTTTTTAACCAATCATACAGGCTTAGACGTTTTGGTAAAACGTCTCTACTTTTCAACCTTATCGTTTTAGACCTTTTGGTAAAACGTCTCTACTTTATTTAATGTCCAAATACTGTAAATTTCCATCTGGTTTGATGATGTAGTATCTTTTTTCAATCACTTTCTCTGGTGTCGGTTTTACTTCTTTTGCTTTCTTCGGATTATTTCGTTCATAAACAATCTTCAAACTATAAGTAAACTGTACCACAGGTTTCAAAATGATTGGATTTAAAACCGCATCAAAGTTTTTGTAATCTGTTGGGTTGTAAAAAAGCGTCGTACTTTTCGCTGCTCTATTCACCTTGGTTTTACCATTTACCATTGAAGTATTCAGCAAATTGTTATTCGTATAAGCTTGATACGTAGAATAATGTTCATTTGGATACGCCATCATTTTTGCATCCGAAAAAGAACGATAACGGTCAGTCAAATCTACGCCTAACTGCTGATTAAACGTTTCTTTTTTCTTTACAATAGACAAAGCTTTTTGCATCATTTTATCATAAGCTGCTTCCACATCTTTGACATAATAATTGACTTTTACAAAATCATAAATTTCATTAGTTGCCGCAGCCGTTACGATTGAACTCAACATATTTTCATCTTCAAACAACACATGAATATTCTTTTTCATTTCAAAACCTCTCGGTATTTCATTGTATTGTTTGCTGAATAGTTTCTTAGTTACTTCAATTTCGTAAACAGGAACAAAAGTCAATACATCAGTAAAGATATTTTCTTTTGTAATGCCCGCTTTACTCAATTCCGTTCTAAAACCATCGATACGTTTATTAATCAAAGTATCCACATGTCCAGCTGTTTTCCCGACTTGCGTCAAATGAAAAATTGCCATATAGCTATCTGCTTCCACGTTCATCAATATATTAATATCAAAAGTTGTTACATTCCGATTTGGATTCGGAGCAATTGCATTTATAGGCTTTGAAATCCAACCACCCGTATTTCTATCAATGGCGTAGGCATTATTATTTCCTAGACTTTGTTGGTTTTGCTGGACGTTTCCAGCAGCTTGAGCAAGTATTTCGCCACCAAGCAAAAACAATAAGCTAAATAAAAAGATAGTTTTCTTCATAATTGTTTTCTTTGAGAAGAGAGAGGAGAGAACAGAGATAAGAGACGACAATCATCTAAAATACTAATCTCTCTGCGCTCGCTTCTATCCTCTCTGTTTTCAAAAAATTGCTATGATTGTTAAATGGCTGGATTGTTCAACAAGCACTTGTGTGCTATTATTGGCTAACAATTCAATGATTATAGCAATTACAACAATTCATCCTTATTGACATTTTCCAAAATTAGGCGAATGTATTTTCATAAACTCATAAAACAACGCCGTATATTTTTCTTTGTTTTCGGTGATGTCTTTTCCATGCAATGCGCCCCATTCAGCGTGATAAAAAACCGTGTTTTCAGGATCTAAATTCTTATTAATATTAACCGATTGTTGTGAATCCGTTGCTTCATCCGCTTTTGAATGAAACAAAAATACAGGTGCTTTTATATTTTTTGCAGCCTCCGCAGCATTTGCTTCTCTCGGATGAAAACCCGTTCTCATGTTGTAAGCAGTATAAACACCAAATGGCAAAATATTGACCCAACTACCATAATCACGAATCGCTCTTTCAAAAACAGCCGTATGCCAATCCTGAAAAGGTGCATCAGACCAAATGAACGCCATATCACGACCAGAACCGCCCGCTTCCAAAACCGTAGCACCGCCCCATGAGACGCCTACCCAACCGATTTGCTTATCCGACAAATCCGTTTTTTCTTTCAACCAATCCGTTACAGCTAGCAAGTCATTTTTTTCAAGATCGCCGCCACCAACGAAATCACCCGTACTTTCACCATGCGCTCGATGGTCATAAATCACCATATCGCAGCCACAACTATCAAAAACATGCGCATATCTCATCACTCCAATTCGAGTATCTGACCAACCATGCATCAATACAACGGCACAAGTCGGCGTATCAGATTCACTAAAATGCCAGCCTTTTAATGTAATTCCATCTACTGTTTCTACTTCAAAATCTTTGTATTTCATAGATATTCCAGCCATTGAGCTGCCTACTTTTGCACCATTTTCTCTGATGTCTTGAAGTATGGCTATTTTGTCTGTTCGTTTTTCTCCATCTGGTCGAAGCATCAATCCAGAGAAAAACCAGGACATAAAAATATAAGCTGCCAATAGTAGAATAAATATAAAAATGCCTAATTTGGTAAGTATCTTTTTCATTAAATAAGTTTTTTATTTAGAAAAGAGAGGAGAGAGCAGAGAGTAGAGATTTTAAATTAGTCTTTATTCAAAAGCTCCATCAACTAATAGAACAAATATAACTAATTGATTTTGACCTTTAGACAAATGAATGCTTGAAATTAAGAAATGTAAACTGTCCGCATTTGACCGATGGTAGAGTAGTTTAAAACATTATTTCCTATTTTCATTTTATAATAGACAAGATTTACCGAATTAATAGGGTTTGCCTGATAATCGCCTAAAAGTCTTTTAAATTATTATTGTAAATTTTGTGAATAAAGGCTACCAATAGAAAACTTGTTTAAAGAATTATCAAAACAATATAAAGATGAAAAAAATGCTAACCGGAAATATCGCTTTAATATTAATAGTTGTTATTGGCTATTTAGGTTATCAATGGTATAAAGCACCGAAATACAGTCAAGGTGAAGTTGCACCAAATTTCACCTCTATCACGCCAAATGGCGAAGAAATGAGCTTATCCGATTTTAAAGGTCAATATGTATTATTAGACTTTTGGGGCAGCTGGTGTGGTCCTTGCCGAGTGGAAAGTCCGAGTCTTGTTCAATTATATACTAAATATAAAGGCACAGAATTTGAAAATGCGGATGGTTTTACGATTTTTAGCGTTGGTATGGAAACCAACAAAGACCGTTGGAAAGCTGCTATTCAACAAGATAATTTGTATTGGTCAAATCACGTTTCAGAAGTCAAACGCTTAAATTCTGATGTTGCGTTACAATATAAAGTCCGTGAAATTCCAACAAAATATTTGATTAGTCCAGAAGGGAATATTATTGGTGTAAATATGGGTTTTGCCGAAATGGATAAATTACTGAGCAAGCAAATGAAGTAATTGCAGTACTACGTACAATTTGGTAAAAGTGTCAGAAAACGGTTGAACGTCCAAGGAATGTGCAAAGAATAAGTTATAACAGTTTGACTGGTTACTCGTCGAGCCTCGGGAAGTAGATTGTTCTTTGCACGTTCCTAAGACGAAAGTAATCACATATTGAAACGCCGTCATTTTTTTATTCTACGATGAAAAAATGTAAGCGTAACCACACCGCTGTAACCATTATTATTGTGAAATCTTTAATTATAAAAAAATGAAAATATTACTAACGGGAGCTACAGGATATATCGGAAAAAGACTTCTTCCAGTTTTAATTGAAAAAGGGCATCATGTTGTTTGTTGTGTTAGAGATCCAAAAAGGTTTAATCCACCAGCATCTCTACAAGATAAAATTGAAATCATTCAAGTAGATTTATTGGATAAGGATTCTTTGAAGAAGATACCTAAAGACATTGATGGTGCTTATTTTTTGGTTCATAGTATGTCTTCCTCTAGCGATTATGCGCAGACAGAACAACAGACTGCCATTAATTTTAGAAATGCTTTGGATGACACAAAAGTAAAGCATGTTATTTATTTGAGTGGTATTGTAAATGAATCTGAATTATCAGAACATTTAGCCTCCAGAAAAAATGTAGAAGTTGAATTAGCCAAAGGAAAATATAATTTCACCACCTTGAGGGCAGGAATTATTATTGGTTCTGGAAGCGCATCTTTTGAAATCATTAGAGACATCGTAGAAAAATTACCGACGATGATTGCTCCAAAATGGCTAAAAACAAGGTGTCAACCTATTGGGATTTCGGACGTGATGGCATTTCTATCATTAACACTATTTAATGCAGAAACATTTAATAAAAATTTCGATATAGGCGGAACAGATATATTATCCTACAAAAATATGTTGCTAGAGTTTGGAAAAATGCGAAACCTTAAACGCAGTATTCTTATTGTACCCGTCATGACGCCAAAATTATCTTCCTATTGGCTTTATTTTGTCACCTCTACTTCTTTTAAACTTGCGGCTAATCTAGTGGACAGTATGAAAGTAGAAGTCATTTGCAGAAATAGCGACCTGAACCAAATACTTGGAATACAGCCTATTAGCTATCAAGAATCTTTGAAAAAAGCGTTTAAGAAAATTGAAAATAATGAAATCATTTCTAGTTGGAAAGATGCTAATGTCAGTAGCGGATTTAATCCAATGATATCGGATTTTATTCAAGTACCCACTTTTGGATGTTTTCGAGACAAAAGAGATAAAAAATACCACGATCGAGAAGAATGTCTCCACAGAATCTGGAGTATTGGCGGAAAAACAGGCTGGTACTATGGAACTTGGCTCTGGCAGTTGAGAGGTTATTTAGATAAACTAGCGGGAGGTGTTGGATTAAGGCGAGGAAGAACTAATTTAAATGATATTAATGCAGGAGATGCTTTAGATTTTTGGAGGGTACTTTATGCGAATAAAGAGGAAGGACGACTGCTTTTATATGCTGAAATGAAATTGCCAGGAGAAGCATGGCTTGAATTTAAGATTAAAGATGATAAGCTAGTTCAAACGGCTACTTTTAGACCGCTAGGCGTTTTAGGAAGATTATATTGGTATTCGGTACTACCCTTTCATGGGTTTATTTTTAGTGGAATGCTTCATAAATTAACGGAACAGAATAATGTGTAAAAGGGTTAGGTTTTGCTGGAATTGACATTGCTGTAACTACAAGTCATAACTAGTTATAGCAATGTTTTATAAGTTGTAGTGATTAAAAAAAACCTAAAATACTCTTCCTCAAAATTACACGTAATGAAAATTAAGAAAAAATTCAAACGATATTCTTTAAAGGTTACTAAACTTATTATTGATGAATTTTATAAAAAAGATTTTCAAAATAATAACCAAGAAAACCTGAATATAGAAGCAACACTTATTCAAGTTTTAATAAAA
>CAZMEH010001100.1:0-5212 GCA_964564885.1 uncultured Saprospiraceae bacterium
TTTCCTTTCGATTCTCGGAAGGTTTGGATTTTTGCCGTTTGTTGATACTGGGTTGTAGACGGTTGACGGCACACGGTAGGCTTCGCCTTGACGGATTTAGCTTTTTGTATTTGATTACAAAGTCTAAAAGCTTTTGGAAATGGATTTTTTTGAGCTATGTAATAAATGCGGTTTTCTAATAGTTTTTGCCAAAATGAATGTTTTTGCTATCCAATGTGGTCATGACCCATTGTTTTTCAAGAAGTTCGTACAATGGGTCATCCCGAGTACTCGGGATTGTACGAAATAACAATAATTGTCAAAGAACCATAAATGTTAGTAGACAAATTAATAACCTCATTCCAAACTCGTAATTCTCTGAATTTATCCATAATATGAGATAACTTAATGCAAAAGGATTTAAATTAATTAAGGCAGAAAACAAATAATCCGTCAAGGCGAAGCCGCCCGTCTACCGTGTACCGTCTTACCGTTTTCTACAACTGAACCTTAAACCATCGCTTAGTCTTGAAGAAATAATACATACAGCTTATCAATATAAATCCAGAATAGATAAACTCTACACTCCAAGCCCATTGCAGGTTTTTATGTAATACATTGATAAATAATGCAGCAAAAGCAATATACAAAACCGCTCCGATGAATGTAATAACTAAAGAGAAATTAATATCTGCTGTTCCAATAATTCCGTTGTAGAAAATGGCGTAAGTAGCAACGCCTAATAGTATAAAAAATAACATCGGCATCATACGAACGGTGCCCTCAATAATGGCAACATCATCGGTAATTCCACCAATAATCAATTCTGGAATAAGTAATAATGGTAAGCTAAATAAAGCAGTTAATCCTAGACTAACCCATGCGATTTTGAATAAGGTCGGTACAACTTCTTTGAGTCGAATTTCTCCGATTAGTTTACTAACAATGGTATTTGTTCCAGAACCTAAGCCCCAAGCAATTGCGCCTAAAAACAAATAAACTACTCGCATCACACTTGAAATTGCCATTTCTTCTTCACCGATATTTTCTATAAACCCAAACAGAAGTACCCAACTTATCATTCCAAAAAAGTTCTGTAAAGCCAATGGAGCTGACAATCTTACTTGAGTAATGATTTCTTTAAAGTTAACCTTAGGAAGTTTTAATAAGTGATACTTTTCGGATTCTTTATCCCAAAATGCAAAAGCTACAAATGCTAATAATGCAAAAAATTCAGAAATAGCACTGGCTAAACCTGCTCCGCCCATGCCCATTTCTGGGAAACCATAATAACCAAATATCAAAACGTAGTTTAAGAAGATATTGACCGTAGCCATCACGACGGAAGTCATAATAATAATGCCTGTTCGAGCAACTCCTGTGTAGAGAGAAATGAACGTAACGCCAGCACAGCCAAAGAAAACACCTAAAATTCGATAATTGAGGTATTCTATAGAGACATCAAGTAGCTCTTGCGAGTCTATCAAAAACCACAACATATATTCACCACCATAATACATGACGAAAAAACAAAATGTAGCAAACAACAACTCAAAGTAGAGCATGTTTTGAGCAATTGGACCAATACTAGAAAATCGACCTTCGCCCATTCGTCGTGCAATCATGATCTGACCGCCACGAGCCAATGCCAAACTCACCATTGTAATCACGAAGTAAAGTGGCGCAACTAAGCCGATAGCAGCTAAATAACCGGTATTTCCAGAACGTCCAAGAAAAAATGTATCGGTAGCACCAATTAAACTATGCCCGAAGCTGGCAACGATTAGAGGTAACGAAATTTGGAGTATTTCTTTGTAGGTTGTTGCTAATTTCATATAAGTTCTTTAGCGAAATTGTCAATAAATTATTCCGCTAATTGTTAGTAGAATTGGTTTGCAAGTTGGCAAAAAATCACGATATTTTTAAATATTCCAGCCTCCAGCAAAAGTACAACTAAATTGTTCTTTTTTGAGGCATCAGGGGCGAGGTGTCAGAAAAAATAACTTATAATTATTAAGGAACAGTTGAACAATTGTCCGATTGTTCAACTGTTCCTTAATGACTATGCTCTTTCGCCTTGACGATTTCGTTTTGGTAAAAAAGCGTCTCTTGCTAATGAACCCGTCATTGCACTGAAACCAGCAACTAAAGCACCAATTAGAGATGTTACATAGAGCAATTGAGTAGAACTCGGAACTTTCAATAAGTCTGCTACCATGCTGCTTAGTTGACCTTCATTAGCTACATTTAAAATATTAGCCACCAAGAACCAAATTACGCCAACGATAGCAAATGCTGCTAAGTAACTCTTGCCGCCACTGTCGTTTACAACGAATGCAACGAGAAAAGCAATCACTGCAAAACTCCATATCCACCAGCCCAGCCAGCCAGCAATAAAACTTAATACACCGATTATAACTGTATTTAAACCAAATTTTTTCATCTTATATATATCTTATCAAAAGACTTGAATGTTAAAAAAACCTATTTGCCATGCTAACATTAGCACAATCAAACCACTTAACAATCAAACAATCTTTTCTATTTATTTTTAAATGTTTGTACTGTGATAATTCTATCGTCTTCTTGGTCAGATTTTTTCATGAATAACAATTCATAATATTCACCTTTAGACCATTTAGGAATGAACTGATTATAATAAAAACTACCGGGATTTCCAGATTGCCCACCAGGATAAACGCCGTAAGCTTTCACCTCCTTACCCATATCAACGACCATTCTCCAAGATGGCCCATGTTTTTCACTATTCGCATTCAACGAGTTTCTATGTCCAGGTACATCAACCGCTTCGCTCAATGCTGGAATTCTTGCCAAGTGTGTAATCGTTGTTTTCTTATAATTACTCCAAGCAATATCTTCTTTACTTTTAGATTTTTCCTTTTGGACTTTCAATGTAAAAACAGCATCCTTGAAGGCTTTCGTCATTAAGTCGCTTAATGTTTCCACTTTATCAGTAGTTGATTGATTGTCATAATAAACCAAGTCTTTTTTCTCTTTCATTATTTCAATGAAACGACGCTTTTCAGGCATCAAAATTGGTTGTTTCAATGTTGAAAACTCTTCCCACGTTTTTGCATACAAATCATCATACCATTCTATGAAAAGAGGTGCTTCTGTACTTGCTTTAGTAAATATCTTATCCCAATTGCTAACCGCTAAATAAGCCGTCATTTCCTTCTCCGTCAATTTTGAAGTATCCACATTTTCGAGCATAATAGGCAACGCTTCTTCTGCAAAAAGACTTCTATTGTTAAACTGCAATCCCATCATGTCCTTTATGGTGATGCTATCCATTTTGCGCAATTCTTGATTGAGCAAGCGTCCACGATATTGAGAAAAACCGCCTTTATAATAATAAGGATAATTTGGTGCAGTTGAAATTTGATTGGCAGAAGCTACAAATCCTCTCGCTGGATTGCGAACATGAGGATTGTGTTCTTTTGGTATAAAACCTTGCCACTCGTTTACAGGATTAGAACCGTCCATGACAAATTTTCCTTGTCCTTCGGACTTCATCGGGAAATTCCCTTGTGTCCAAAGTGCAATATCTCCATCTCGACTTGCGAAGACAAAATTTTGCGCAGGCGTTTCATAATTCTTTAATGCTTCCACGTATTCTTCGTAATTTTTAGCAGCATTCAATTTTGGAAAAACCATCTGTTCATCATATTCTGGTGCAAATTGTCCTTGCCAACGCAATGCCATGTCTTTGTGCGGATTGCCTTTTGCTTCATAAACAACAGGTCCATGATGCGTGTAGCGAACAGTATCTAAGATGATTCCAGAATCACGAACCATGATTTCTTCTATTCTCAAATCTGCTTTTCGATAACCGCCATCGTATTTGTATTCCATTTTGGTATCATCTTTCCATTCGATGGTGTACCAATCTAATACGTCCCGACCAACATTCGTTTGAGACCAAGCAATATCTTCATTGAAACCAATGACAACTCCTTGAAAACCTGGTAATGAAACACCATAAGTATTCATCTCTGGCGTTGTGATTTGAACTTCAAACCAAATAGAAGGCAATGACAATTGTAAATGTGGATCGCCACAAAGAATAGGGTTTCCGCTCAACGTCTTACTTCCTGAAACTGCCCAATTATTAGAACCTAAACCTTCGTATGGTTTGTCCATTGGTAAATAAGAAACGTCTTGATTCTCGTCATTATCAACAGCGTTTGTCTTTAATGCTTTTGGTTCAAAATCATATTTAACACTTGTAGGAATAATCGGGTCATCCGTTTTATATTGCTCTGGATGCAAATAATTAAACATCTCCTCTCCTAGCAACTTATACGCATTTTGAGATTCTAAATCATCATCGTGACGAGCTAAAACATTCACCATACTTTTGAGTAATAAAGCACATTTGAAAGTTGTCCATTGCTCTGGTTCGTAGCCTAGCAATTTATATTCAAAGGGTAAATCTTTCTTTGATAATGAATTGATATAAGCATTTACACCTGCGGTATAGGCTTCTGTATGTTTGAAACCTTCCATCGTTTTCCACTTCTCGTGCGATTTTTCTGCCCCATAACCCAAACCTTTACGGCGTTGCTTTTTATCATATTCTAATGCAGAAGAACCGACAACTTCTGAAATTCGTCCAGCCGCTGACATGGTTTGAAATTCCATTTGCCAAAGGCGTTGCTGAGCCGTAACGTATCCTTGCAAATAGTAAGCGTCTTCTAAATTGTTTGCAAAAATATGTGGCACCATTCTATCGTCATAGACAACAGAACCTTCTTCTTTCAAATTTTGAAGGACAACCGATTCTTTAATATTCGGTGTTCGAGATTCTCCATTTTGCCAAAACCCTGTAAATGGATTCAGGAACTCACCTAATGGCGGTGTTTTCGTTTTTCCTACGTCATGTCTGATACTGAGTGCGTAAATTAATCCGACCGTAACGATTAAGGATAATAAAAATTTAACTATGCGCATAGCGTTTATTTTAATGGACAATGGACAATGCTTATTTATTTAAAGGGAAATACAAGCCTTTCGTCCTTGTCAATTGTCCATTTTCAAACTTGTCCCGAAATCTCGGATTTGCATCAAGGAGATTAGAAACAACTAAAAATCAGAAGGTTAAATGAATATTTAAAATATCTATTGCCACGTGCTTTAGCTCGTGGATAAAGTAAAAGGAAAAAATCGGGCTTTAGCCCAACACAGCACAATGTTGGACTAAAGTCCTAGT
>CAZMEH010001101.1:0-2459 GCA_964564885.1 uncultured Saprospiraceae bacterium
ATCTTGCAATGCTTTCGCAATTGGTCCAAAAGCGTTTTTACCTAAGAAGAACCATACAACTGCAAAGATGATGGTAGTCCAAAACAACAAACCGATTTCCGGCTGAATAACTGTAAATTCTGCTAAGAATAACATATCAAAGATTGTTTGAATATTGAAATGCTAAATTACGATTTCATAATCTAACCAATTTAATTTCTTTTGTAATGGGAAGTTATAAATACAACCAAAAATTAATGACTAAATTATTTTTCCAAATATTTGGAACTATATAATTAGTAATTCCTAATTGGTATTTTTTGCTAAAATAAAGACAGGCTGTTAGCCAACCGCTAACAGCTTTGTCTTGTCTTTTGCATTTCTTTATCGCTAATTACTATGCGATTAAAGCTACAACGATACCAAATAAAGCTGCACCCTCTACTAATGCTGCTGCGATAATCATGTTTGTACGAATATCACCAGCTGCTTCTGGCTGACGAGCAATTGCTTCCATTGCTTTACCACCAATTTGTCCGATACCTAATCCTGCTCCGATTACTGCTAATCCTGCTCCGATACCTGCTATTGAACCTACCATAATAAAAGTATTTATATAATTGATTAATAAATTTCAACTCGATTGACGATTCCTAAAAATCATCTATTATTTAAATTAAGAATACGAAACAATAAAAATTCGTAATTCGTAATTTTTAATTAGTGCGCAACTGCATGCTCTTCGTGATGATCGTGTTCTTCTACTGCTGAACCGATATACAATGCTGATAATAATGCAAAGATAAACGCTTGTAAGAATGCAACAAACAATTCTAGTATGTTGATGAAACTAACAAACATAAATGAAAGTACAGCTCCAATTCCAGAACCTCCTACACTTGCACCGTAATCACCGAAACTCCATATTAAACCAACTAAACTTAGGATAATAATGTGTCCTGCTGTGATGTTTGCAAACAAACGAATGAACAATGTAAATGGTTTAATAAATAAACCAAAGAATTCAATGATTGCTAATACTGGCTTTACAAAAGTTGGTATGCCTGGCATCCAAAATACGTGTTTCCAGTAATCTTTAGTACCACTCAAGTTCGTTACTAAGAATACGAAGAAAGCTAAAGCTAGTGTTGTACCAACATTACCTGTTACATTCGCACTGAACGGGAAGAATGGAATAATTCCGAATAAGTTATTGATTAATACAAAGAAGAACAATGATAAGATGAATGGGAAATATTTTGCCCATTTATCACCAATTGCAGGTTTTGCTACTTCATCACGAATGAAGATAATAACAGGCTCCATTAATGATTGAATACCTTTTGGTGCTTGACCTGGACGTTTTTTATATCCTTTTGCTACTGCTCTAAAGATTAAAAATAAAGCGATTGTAGCTAAAAGCATTGAAAAAACATTCTTTGAAATAGAAAAGTCAAACCAAGAAGTAAAACTCAATAAAGTAGAAGAACGCTGTAATTGATATTCTTTACCATCAACGGCTACATATCTATTAACTTCTTCTTCACCATCAACTGTTGATGTTTTCTCATATACATAATGAGCGTCGTGACTTTCTGCATGCGCATCTGGTTCACCTTCACCTTTTCCATCATGCTCGTGAGCATCTCCATCATGGCTATGTCCTTCGTGACCTTCCGCATCATGGTTATGGTGTTCACCTTCTGCTTCGTGAGCGTCATGATGTCCTACAGGATCCAAAGTAGCTGTTCCGCCTAGTGCTTCGCCTCCGATGATGCGCATAGCAACACCGTGATCGAGTACATAGCCTTCAATAGCTTTTGAACCATGTTCAAATTCGCTTGACATAAAGACATCAAAGCCTTTACTTGGTGCATACAAGATACAAGGAAGTGGGATATGAATATCTCCAACAACATGAAACTCATTAGCATTGCTAATGTGATGCATGACTTGCTCATTGTAATCTGCTGCTAACCTAGAAGTACGCTCGGCAGCCTTTGCATCGGTGTCTTGACCGATGGCAGGATTTACAAAAAGTAAACCAAGAAAAAACGTAAGGAAAAACGTAATATTAAGTGCTTTCACATTCATGAACTTGAAAATTATCTTTCTGAAATTCCGTGCGAAGGTAAGACAATATTATCTTATTTAAAAACGCTTATCGAAGTTCATTTCTATTGATAATCAGATTCTTCGATTCTTGAAAAATAGGAATCATTTGATTCTAAATATTTATAATATACTTATTCTAAGATTCAAGGTAATTGCCTTATTTATTTCATGAGATTAGCATTTTAACAGATTTTATTTGGATGTGAATTTTCTTAAATAAATCTTAAAATTATTTTTTTTAATTAAAAAATTAATTCTTACCCAACCTCTCGCCTACTTTTTTCGTGTGTCCTTTTGAAAAACAAAAAATAACTTCTTTTGAAAATTAACTGCCCATAAAAATCAATTTTCAAATCAATAAAACA
>CAZMEH010001102.1:0-9598 GCA_964564885.1 uncultured Saprospiraceae bacterium
CCATTGGTGCATTAATCATTTTGGTTCTTTGAAAATTATTGTGGAAGTTTAAAAAATCGGCTGACGGCTGACGGCAAAGCGTTTTATTGTTAATTTTCGTTGAAAATTATTATTCCACAAAATTTTTCAGAGAACCATCATTTTTTGCGTAACATGAGTTATAAATAATAATTACAATAAAGTTATAATTACTAAACAAACCTTAAAAAGACAACCGATTAACTTTGTACAAGTAGAAACCTGTCTAATAAAAGCCAAATTATGCTATTAGAATGTGGTTTTTGCTATTAAAATTTAAAAATAAAATCTATTATTAAAAACATAAAATACTGCTTATCAAGTATTTATGATTTTAAATATTTTATAAAATTCTATTTTTACGAAAAAAAGTAATTTTATTCATCAAGGATTGCCCGTATAATTGTAGAGTGATAAAAATAAATAGCTTTATTGACAAAAAAATCAAAGAAAATTAAGTTGTTATGAAAAAAATGATACATAAAATCAGTTCGCTAATCTGCCTGTTCATCTTTCTAGGTGCATCGCAAATCAACGCTTCCCATGTTCTCGGACATGAAATCACTTACACCTGCGTATCCGCTAATCAATACAACGTACAATTAGTAGTATATGCCGACTGTAGTGGTATAGCATCAGCTAATACAGCAACGGTTAACATCAATTCTGCTAGTTGTAGTAACAACTTCAATGTTACGCTTAATTTAGACGCAGGTTATCCTCTTGAAGTGACACCGATTTGCGCCACAGGCATTTCGTCTTGTAATGGTGGAAGTATAATAGGTATCAATAAATATGTTTATTCTACTGTAGTAAGTATTCCAAGTGCCTGTTCTGATTGGCAACTATCTTGGTCTAACTGTTGTCGTCCAGGAAGCATTAGCAATATATCCAATCCATTCAGTAATTCATTATATGCGTATGCTGAATTAGACAATACGTTGAGTACTTGTAATAATTCTCCTTCTTTTGTAGATGCGATTCCTCGATTTATAGGATGTGCGAATGATACAAATTATATCAATTTTGGTGCAACGGATACTGACGGTGACTCATTAGTTTACTCTTTAGCACCATCAGCAAACGGTGTAGGTTCTGTTGTAACTTATAATGCGCCACTTACCGCACAAAACCCATTTACAGGTTCTACTTCTATTGATGCAGAAACAGGTTTGGTCATTTTAATTCCTAGTGCCGTTCAGGTAGGTGTAATCGTTGTAAAAGTAGAAGAATATAGAAACGGTGTAAAAGTCGGCGAAATATTAAGAGATGTAACTGTAAATATTTATAACTGTTCTAATAATGCGCCGATTATTACAGCGGTAAATGGTCTCTATCAAAATGGTGCTGTGATACCAATATCTGCCAATGAAGGAACTGCTTTTTCTACGACTGTAACTACTTATGATTTAGAAGTAGCAGCAGGAACTCAAACATTAATAACAAATTGGAGCAATCTACCAACTGGTGCAACGGTAACAACTGGTGCTTCTCCAACATTGAACTGGACGCCTACGGCTTCAGATGTTGGAACACACTATATTTACCTGACGCTTACAGATGATGCTTGTCCATTAATGGCGCAAAATACTTATTCCTTTATCATCAATGTCGCAGGTATTAGCTACCAAACCAACAACGATGTAATAACAAATATTGCCGTTGGTTCAACAACGGGTATTTGTCTTGATATAAGTGGTATTACTACTGTTGGCTCAATTAGCTTAGTGGCTGATGGTTTTGATAATGCGACGATTAACAGCTATGATTTAGTCAATGGTTGTATGAATATCAAAGCAGATAGCATTGCAACAGATAATGTTACTTTTCTTATTTGTGATAATGTAACAAATGATTGTGTTTATAATACGGTTGTTTTAATAATAGAACCTGGTGTTTGGCCTGGTGACACAGATACGACTCAACATGTTGACAATTTTGATTTACTTAATATTGGTTTAGCCTATGGTAATACAGGAACGGCAAGAAATACTGCTTCTATTGTTTGGGACGGTTATTTAACACCAGATTGGACAAAAGTAACGCCTGTTTCTAATATCAACTTTAAACATATGGACTGTAATGGTGATGGCATTATTAATATGCAGGATACCGTTGCCATTTCTAATAACTGGAATGCTTCTTATTCTTATAACAAAAGTAGCGCAGGTACTATTCCGCTTTATATTCAGCCAATTACGCCAAATACGAATAATGCTTCTTTACCAATCATGTTCGGAGATGCTAGTATTACTGCAAATGATATTTACGGTATTGCTTTCACGATTAGTTACGATACTTCCTTGGTAGAACCCAATACGATAGATATTGCGATTGATGCATCTTGGCTAGGGACAGCAGGGACAGATTTAATCAAAATCCACAAAGACTTCTATATTGATGGAATGGTTCAAATAGCTATTACACGTACAGACGGCGTAGACATCGACGGTTTTGGTCAAATTGCTAGTTTGATTTTTACTATTCAAGACGATATTATGCAGCGTGATGTATTGAAGTTTCCTTTCGAGATTAGTAATGTAAAAACCATTAATGCTAATGAAGTGGAAATATTAACTAATCCGATGCAAACAGAACTGAATGTAATTTCTACCAATACAAATCAGCTTGATTTGAGTCAACTTGTCCATGTATTTCCAAATCCAACAAGCAATGTTTTAAACATTCAAAGTCAAGATTTGACCATTGAGCAAATTACATTGACTAATATCGCTGGTCAAGTGATTGAAACGAAAATGATAAATAATTATCAAACTGAATTATATATGCAAAACTTGCCAAACGGCATTTATACCCTATCTATCATGACTAATAAAGGCTTAATTCATAAGAAAGTTAACCTTTTGAAGTAAAATATTAGAAGCAATATTTTAATTTATGTTAAGCCTAGTTCCTTCATTGGAGTTAGGCTTTTTTAATTCCTTAGCAATAGTAAAAGAAAAGGTAGAACCAAAGCCCAACTTAGATTCCAATGTTATTTCTCCATTATGCTGCTCGATAATTTTTTTAACAATCGCCAATCCAATTCCTGTACCTTCATAAACCTCCGAAGTATGCAGCCTTTTAAACATTCCGAAGATTTTGTCTTGAAATTCAGGTGCGATTCCTATCCCGTTGTCTTTTACGGTAAAGTACCAAAATTCCTCCGTTTCTCTAGCGTTGATTTGAATATTAGGTTCTACACCAGCTTTAGTAAACTTGATAGCATTAGTAAATAGATTTTGAAAGACTTGTTTAATCTTAACATCATCTGCATATACTTTTCCAGGAACATTAATAAAATCTATCTTAACATTTCGTTCTTCCATCAAACTTCTTAAATCAGCACATAAAGACACAAATATTTTATTTAAATCAATTTCCTCTCGTTCAATTTCTGTGGTATTTACTCTCGAATAAGTGAGCAAATCGTCCACCAGTGTTTTCATATTCTTACCAGAGGAAATAATAAAATCCATATAATCTTGCTGATCTACGGAGATTTTACCTTTTAAACTATGTTGAAGCAATTGTGTAAAACTAATGATTGACCGAAGCGGTGTTTGAAGGTCATGAGAAGCGAAGTACGCAAAATTTTCTAATTCTAAATTCGATGCTATATATTTTTCTAGCTCTGTGTTTTTGTTCTCTAAAGCAAGTTGAGCTTCGTGCAAGCTTGTTATATCTCTTATAAATGCAACAATTCTAGGCTTCCTTTTATCACTCGTATCACTAACTAATACCGCTTTAACTCTTTTTATTTCTCCTAATTTGCTTTTAATCCAAAAATCAACTTCTGCTCTCTCTTCTGCTATTGTTTTTTGAATTAACGCTGCAAAGTCCTCCTCCTTTGCTTTTTCATCTTCACGTTCTACATAGAAACCATTAAAACTAACCTTTTGGAACTCTTCAAGATTAGACACACCAAATAAACTTAGTGCATTATCATTGCAGATAGTTATTTTCTGCAATTTCAAATCTAGATAGACAATCGCTTCATGTGAATTTTCAAATACATATCGATATTTTTTTCCGCTGGACTTCAATGCCTTTTGTGCTTGAACAACATCGGTTACATCTTGAAACATCACAAACCCTTCGCCATATTTATGAAACGTCGGTACTACTCTAGCTTTGACAAGCACCTGACTACCATCTTTACTCTTAAAAATACCATGAGTTGAAAACGACTCGCCACGTTTCACTTTATCACCATGAGTGTCTGTATATTTCAGTAGATTAATCCCTGGAAAAAACGGAGAAGACTCCGGAACGAACTTAGATCGAGGCAATCCAACTAGCTCTTCTTTCTTGTCATATTTCAGGATTCGTACAGCGGCACTATTTGCATCAACAATATATTCGTTAATATAATCGTAGATATAAACACCATCCAACGTATTGAATAGCAAAGAGTTATATCTTCTATCTATTTTAATATAATTTTCTATTTCTTTTGGATTACTTAGGTTGGCTTTTATTGTTCCTAATATCCGGTTTTCGTTATTTTCATTAATAATTCGATCAAACTTAATGGTATAATACCCTAGTTCATTATGACCGTTTTTTAATTGAAATTCCGATTGATATTCTTCTAATTCTCCTATATTGAGGTGATTTAAAATATTGGTAAAAAACAATCGCTGAACGCCTTCTGATATATCCAAAAACGGTAAACCAATTAATTGCTTCAAATCTATTTTTAATAAATCTGCACAATTTTGATTTGCAAATACTATTTTGTTTTCTTTTAGTTGAAAAATGCCTTTCATTCTCTTTTGGTATCTTTTTTATACTTGTCTGGTATCATAATGATTATCAAAGCGTATGCCGTAAATTTGTAATAATCATTATAATTACAGATTTACTTTAAATGCTTATGCCATTTACTTTATTTCGTCAATTCTGAGACCTATTTTGACGAAACCTTTAAGGTTCTAGTATGTAAAATACTACTTATTTACCTTATATAGAAATATAAAATACACTTTCTTAATAATGAACTTGTTTAAAAATTCACTGCTAATATCTTGACAAACCATTGATATTCCAACACTTAAGCTATTTTTATTTTAGTAGCCAAAGCTACCAAAATAAAAATGAACTTCGTTTTGAAAATCAAGCTTTTATCAATAGTTTTAGTCATTGAGTTTTAAAACCAAAAAATGGTCATCCATGACGTTTCCTGTGAAAAATAAATCCTTATAAACAGCAGCGGTTGAAGTACCAGAAATATTTGAGCCGTCATCTAAAAATATAATGTTTTTTTCATAATCGCCTAAACCATGATAAGTAATTTTAATAATTTCCGACGGAGAAGTCGCTGCCTTTCCTTGCGAATAATTGGAAAAATCTAACAACTTCGGATGACAGCCAATCCAAAGGTTTCCTGCTACGTCCAATTCTATATTATCAACGCCTGTGCCGCACGGAATGGATTCAACAAATTCCAAATCTCCGTTTTCGGTTCTATTATAAACATTAACCACGAAGTTTCGAGAAGAAGCGATATACATCAATTTCCTATTAAAATCATATCGAATACCATTAGAATAAGGCATTCCATTTTCTATTACATCACGATAATTTTCACCATCAAAATAGGTAATATGACAGTGACTTCTTTGCAAATAAGTTTCCTGAAATTTGCCCCAAGCCGTTTTTGAATTTTTATCATTCGTAAAATAAAACTGATTTTCACCAATCGCTACAATGTCATTTGGACTAAACATTGTTTTATCTGTTAACGTTTTTTCATACACCAAACTATCTCTATTATACAACGTGAACACTTCTACCAAGTTGGTATCTCCAACATGATTAATTACAAATAACCGATGACGATTACTATCCAAACGAATCATGTCTATACCATGTGGATAAAACGGTTTCCCAATATTCGCTGTCAACGATTTGACTTGAAAGGTATCTGTTTTCAAATCCATGAAGTACAAACCACCTTGTTTCAAATCACCTGCTCTCCTACTCGCTCTATCAAAAGAGGAAATAATCAAAAAACCACCATCTTCACTAGCAGTCATGTCTTCCGCACCAACTAAATCAATATTTGCGAGAACTTCGCCACCAAGTTTATTTTCAATGGTTCGAAAATGTCCTAGCGTATTCAATAAATAAAGTGCAAATATTGACAATGCAAAAACGATAAATCCAAAAATGAGTAGTTTCTTTTTCATATTGTGATATTCAATTTTTTGTATAAAAAGTACTCGTTAGCTTATAATTCTAATCGCTTCATTATTCAACTCAATAACCGTTGAACCTTCTTCAAAAGCATTAGCAATAAAATCAAGATTATTTTGAAAAATAACAAGCAATTCTTTATTAGAAATGTTACCTGTAGCAACGATTAAGATTCGTTTAGGAGAGTTTTTAATATACTATGCTGCTTTAATATGAGTAATACTTTTCACTTTCATCATTCGAGAAGCAAAAAATAAAGACGCTCTTATATTTTCTATTTCCAAATCTCGATAATCTTCAAGTATTCCCGACTCGGTCATACCAGAAGCTAGTAAATCTAAAATAACCTTAACAGAATAGCGCATATTTCTGATAGTAGGTTTTCCAAAGTAAATGTCTGGATTTATAGTAATTCGTTTTAATAGATTTTCAGTTATCACTTTATGTTTTTAAGTATTAGACTTGTTTACAAACCCATTCTAAAATACAATTTTTTTAATTTAAATTCAAAAGAGAATGTTGTTAACCAAGGATTTAATTAACCTCTTTCTGACACTTGACACCTCGCTCCTCTTTATTTACTTTTAACCAGCTCAATCAACATTTTTAAATCAATCAATTTGAAAACAAAAATCATTACAGAACTCAATGCAAATGCGGTCATCAATTGCTGTAACCATTCCCAGTCGAGCCAATTTGCAATACCATAATTAATCAACCAAACGCTAATCGTAAAACCAACTAAACGCATCAATAAGGAATAATTTGGTTTCAGTTTAAAAATACGAACAACCAGATAAATAGCCGCAATTAATATAAAAAAATGTGTTGCGGTAGTGGTAATCGCTGCGCCAATCGCTTTGTAGGTTGGAATCAGTAAATAACCGAGCGATACATTAACAATCGCCGTTAAAAATGAGATAAATCCAAGTTGTTTTAGGTTTTCGTTCGCAATGAGCAACGAGCCAAAAATATACATACAACTCGCCGCAATGAAGCTTATCACAACAATTCCGAGTATACTTCCAGCATATTCGTTTCCTTCTGTGTACAAACTAATCATAATTTCGTTACGGTAGAAAATCGTGCAAAAACTAATCACAATCGCAATCGCATACAAAATTTGAAAACTAAAAGCGAGCAATTCGCCAATGTCTTCTTTTTCTTTAATTTGGCGGGCAAACATGGGTAGCAACAAACCAGAAAATAGTACGCCAACCATATTTGCAGCTGTTATCAGTCGATACGCTGCATAATAAATACCTGTTTCCGCTGCGCCATCTTCTACCAATCTATCCAGCATAATCGTATCTGCTCTCATGTAAATCGCTGCTAAAAACACAACAATCGTATAATCTCTAGTTTGCCTTAAAATAACCAATAAAAACGGCAAATTAAATCGAAATTGAATGCCTTTTAAATGTTTGCGAATGAAAACCAACGCAACGATACAGGATATGAAATTGGATACAATTTGCGCATAAACAAACCATTCTATTTGAAAAGGTTCATCAAATGGATTTGCCCAAAGCAAAACGCTACAAATAATTATCATTAGCAGTTTATCCAATATTGATAAAAAACTATCTCGATAATAATATTGTAAACCAGATATATTGGTTCGCATATATAATATAAAATCAGCCAACCAATTCGACACAATCACCAATGTCAATATCTTAACATAATAGGCATCATAATTCAATATCCAAGCCGCTAAATAACACGCTCCGACGTATAAAACAGCCAACCCAAGCTTTAAAACAACAAGATTTGCAAAGTATTTTTTGAATAAATGCTCGTGTTGTGCGACTTCTCGATTGTTCCAATATCGAATACCCAAATCACTTACAATTTGAAAAAGCATCGTTAGAGTAAACACGGCAATATAAGTTCCGTAAATAGTCGAACCGACAAGGTTTTGCACAGTCCTATCAATACCAAATAGATAAAATGGTTTGATTAAGATATTCGCTGCAATTAGGATAATGATATTTATAAAGAAGACTTTTTTCATAGAAATGTGCTACTATTTTTGCGACAAAGCTACTTAATATATGTAACAATTCCACTTTGCAAAGAGCGAGCTAAGCTAAGGAACGCCAGTTAAATAACTGACCTCTCTCAACACAATGTTATATAAACAAATTTCGTCCGTTTAATCTATTAATTAGCTGACAAATTATTGACGTTACAATATTTTCGCTATTTTTAAAGAACTTCAATAAAATAGCTTTAGCTAGTTATTTTTTAAACAAAAAAATACATATGTGACATTTTAAAAAAAATCAGTCTAAAAAATAAAATAATATAATTATTTATCAAAACAATAAAAATACATAAACACAATGGAAGAGTTATTACAATCTATGAGCGCCGAAGGTGGTAAATTACTTGCTAACTGGGGCCCGAAATTATTAGGCGCAATATTTACTTTGATTATAGGAAGGTGGGTTATCCGTCTAATAATGCGAGGAGTCGAAAAATTACTAGGCACAAGACATGTTGACATAACCTTGCGTCCGTTCATTAAAAGCCTTTTTCTATTTGGACTATATGCTATGTTGCTCATTACCGTTGCAGGAATGGTAGGAATTGAAACAACTTCGTTTATTGCTATTTTGGGTGCAGCAGGTTTAGCAATTGGCTTGGCTTTACAAGGAGGTTTGCAAAATTTTGCTGGTGGAGTTATGATTTTATTATTCCGCCCATTTGGAGTCGGTGATTTAATCGAAAGTGGTGAAGGCTTAGGTTTTGTAAGAGAAATTTCTGTTTTTGTGACTTTCTTGGAAACTTTCCAAAACAAGACTGTTATCATACCAAATAGCGTTTTATCTTCTAATACAGTTACTAATTATTCTACGAAGGGTAACGTTAGAGCTGATATTCCATTTGCGATTCGCTACGATGCAGATTCTGATAAAGCAGCAGAAATTGTAATGAATGTTTTGAAGAACTCAGATAAGGTTTTACAAGATCCTGCTCCTTCTGTTTATGTAACTGAACTAGGTGAAAATTCAGTTAAAATGGTTGCTTTACCTTTTACTACAGTTGCAAATTACTGGGATGTATTTTGGGGCTTACGTGGAGAAATCAAAAAAGCATTAGGTGCTGCTGGTTTTGAAGCTGCGCTTCCTCAACGTATTGTTACTATGAAAAAAGACTAGTTCATTTAATTGACAATGGATAATGGACAATGGATAATGGATAATGGAAAGGGTCGGACGCTTTAAAAGCATCCGACCCTTAGTTTTTATTGGTACTTATAAAATTTCCTTTGCATCCAAATGAATCGTTTTCTCCGTTCCATCTGGCAATCTCAACGTTAAATCAATTTCTTTTGCTCCTTTCTCAACAAGACCTTTATCTTTAATTGTAC
>CAZMEH010001103.1:0-3781 GCA_964564885.1 uncultured Saprospiraceae bacterium
TTTTTCTTCTTCGGAAGATGGATTTTCTTCCTCATCACCAAGAAGGTGAGCAGGAATACCGTCGGCATATTCAAAGTTTCCTTCGCCAACATTCTTTTCTAATATTCTTAAAATTCTACCAACGTTATCATTAGGTCCTGTGAAATAAACTGGTTTTCCATCTTTACCAAATTCAACATCAATAAATTGAACTTCTTTGACATCGTCTAAAATATATTCGGATATTGCGAAGTCCTTTTGTGGCTCAAAACCTAAATCTTCGGCGTACTCAATTGCACCATAAATGATATTATAAACCAGAGATGGCTCACAATCAATCATGTTCAAATCCATTTCGTTTTTAAACAAATCTAAAATACTTCCTTCAAAATCACTTAAAGAAACATCGAACCAATGATGTGTATTTTTTAAACCCAAACAAAGAATATCAACAATATAAGACCCAACAATTAGGTTGCCACTACGCATTTTTCGAGCAATGAGAACAGTAGCCATACCCGAATCTTTCCAATTATCATTTATGATACATCGTTCTACAGGTAATTTTCGTGCTTTCTTTTTAATATAAGACTTAGGTGATAAAGGTTGTTGCTTTACAACTTTCTTACGATTATTTTTCTTTTTTGCCATTTGACTGTAATGTATAATTTGCTATGAATGAAATACTTAAGTGAATTTACGATTGCAAATAATGTTGCATTTAATATTTGCGAAAGTCTATTTAAATCAAAGTTAATTATAATTATAAAACTCAAAAGGGAATCTCTTCAAAAAATCAATTTAAACGGTTGAAATTCAAATTTTATCTAAAAACAGAACCATTTAGTAATAAAATCCATATTTTAGAAAAATCAAAATTCAATTCTAATAACTATTCAAAATATGGCAATTCTTCAAATTTCGAACTTAACAAAGAAATACGGACGTATTACGGCGGTCAAAGACCTTTCTTTAACCGTGAATAAAGGAAATATTTACGGAATTCTAGGACCAAACGGTAGCGGAAAAACGACTACACTTGGCGTAGTTACGGGAATCATTCATGCAAACGAAGGAGAATATTCTTGGTTTGAAGGACGTGAATCGAATAATGATGCTCGTAAAAAAATTGGAACGTTACTCGAAACGCCTAATTTTTATCCATATATGGATGCGGTCAAGAATCTTGAAATTATTGCGCATATCAAAAAAGTCAAACAGCCACGAATTGACGAATTACTAGAATTGGTGAACCTTTCTCATCGAAAAAAATCAAAATTTAAAACCTATTCACTGGGAATGAAACAGCGTCTGGCTATCGCTGGAACGTTAATTGGCGATCCAGAAGTGTTGATTTTTGATGAACCGACGAACGGACTTGATCCGCAAGGAATTGCAGAAGTAAGAAATATCATTCAAAATATTGCAGCGATGGACAAAACCATTTTGATGGCAAGCCATATTCTTGATGAGGTGGAAAAAATCTGTTCTCACGTTGCGATTATCAAAAATGGTGTTTTGCTTGCCGAAGGAACGGTCGGCAGCATCATCAATGAAGATGTTACGGTAGAAGTTGGTGCAGCTGATATCGACGGACTGAAAGCGGCTATTCATCGGATTGATCAAATCAAAAGTATTGAGGAAGCGAACGGCAATTTACATTTGTCGGTTTCCAAGGATTTCAATCCTGCGGAACTCAATCGATTGGCTTTTGAAAAAGGTATTGTTTTGACGCATTTGGTGAAAAGACAAAAAAGCCTAGAAGCTGAATTTCTTGAAATTACGAAGTAAGTGTCAGTTTGTAGAAAAAAGTCAAGTTCAACTTATTTAAATTAAATTCTAAAACATTTTAACCAAACTATATATGTTGCATTTATTACATCTTGAATGGAAAAAACTAAAGTATTACAGACTCTTTACGGTCTTAATTGGTTTATATCTCATCGGAATGCCTGCGATGTATGTTGCTATTCAAAATATGCCAGGTTTTGGAGAAGCCCTTCCGAATGGTGCAAAAAGCTTTTTTAGTTTTCCGTATATTTGGAAATACTTAGGTTATCAAGGTAGTTGGATGACGTTCTTTTGTTTTGGATTTCTTGGCGTTATGTTAGTGACGATGGAAGTGTCTAACAAGACGATGCGCCAAAATGTTATCACAGGAATGAGTAGAGAGCGTTTTTTTCTTGGTAAAGTTTATGCGATGTTGGCAATTAGTTTGTTTGCAACCTTGTATTATGTTTTGTTGGTCATGGTTTTTGGTTACATGAACACAGATTATATCATGCCTTCGAGAATTACAGATCACCTTGATTTTATTCCTCGATATTGGTTGATGACCTTTAGTTATATGTCTTTTGCGTTTTTGTTAGGCATGTTAATCAGACGTGGCGGAATTGCTTTATTTGCTTATTTTTCGTACGTCATCATAGGTGAACCTATTTTGCGATATGGCGTACACCAAAAGATTTTCGGCGTTTCTGATTACATGAATTATTATCCATTAAATGCAATCGAAGACGTTGTTCCTATGCCATTTCCAGATAATATGCTAAAAGGGCCAATGGAACAAGCACAAGAATCAGGTCTTACTTTTTTCTTATCTATCAGTGATGCCGTAATATTCAGTTCGATTTATACGTTTATTTTCCTAGGTTTGGCTTATTGGATTTTTAAGAAAAGAGATCTGTAGAAGAGAATTATTGTTTTATTGTCTAAAGCAAACATTACAAGAAAGCTATGTTTGCTTTAGGAATGAAAAATAAATAAATGCTACAATTATAACGCAGGATTTTTGGTTACCAACAAGGCGAAAAACGTAGGCGTAGCATTAGCTAAGACGAGGCTTTTCAACGAAGTTGGCAACCAAAAAGACAAGTTAGAATGTAGCGTTTATTTGTTTCTCATTCCTAAATCATGAATTACTAGTTTATTCTTGTCATACAGTATAAAAACAAACCTCAAACGTTTCAAAAACGTTTGAGGTTTGTAAGACAATTACACATTCAAAAAAATATTCTTAGTACTCTGATAAAAATAAATGATTGTCTTTTTTTAAATACAAATGATTGCTTCTTAAATATTGAACTTGTTTAAAAACTCACTGCTAATCTCTTGACAAACGCTTGATATTCCAATACTTCAGCTATTTTTATTTCGGTAGCTTTGGCTACCAAAATAAAAATGAGCTTCGTCTTGAAAATCAAGCGTTTATCAATAGTTTTAGCAGTGAGTTTTTAAACAAGTTCAATAGGTAGTTTATGAAAATACTAATGATTAGAATTGTTCTTTTCAATTGTAAAGAAGATATTTGAGTTTTTAGTAATAGTTATGGCTCTTTTTCATCCAGTGGGGCTTGCCCCATTGCCTTAATTGACTAACTGAAAGACAATGGGGCAAGCCCCACTGGATGAAAAAAACAATAGTTTGGCAAAAACGTCAACTTAGCAGGCAGGGCTTGACCGAGTGATTGTCAATGAACCACAATAGTTATGAATTTAAAAAATCAACGAATAACAAATCACTAAAAATCATGAAAGCAATTATATTTGACATGGACGGCACGATGATAGACAATATGATGGTTCATCATCGAGCATGGCAAAGACAACTCAATCAAGCGGGATTAGATTGGACAATAGACGAAGTCAAAGAAAAAATACACGGTGTTAATATAGAAATCATCAAAAAATTGTTCGGTGATAAATTTACGGAACAAGAAAGAATAGATTTTTCAGCAGCAAAGGAAGCGGAATACAGAAGGATTTATACACCTCAGATTAAACTGATTGATGGTTTACAAACC
>CAZMEH010001104.1:0-1876 GCA_964564885.1 uncultured Saprospiraceae bacterium
CAAGATTTAAGTTCTTATTATAAATTTTGACATAGAAATTATCTTAAATAACTCCTACAAAAGTACGACTTTTTGATTAACAAGTATTTTAATACAAAACTTTAACTTTTTGTTGGGTATTTAATCGAATAATTCACTGCGTCTGTAGATTTTACCTAATCTTAGCATCACAAACGAGATTAAATTGTCCTATGTAAGTGTATTTCTGATGGTATATTTTTTAATTACCACTATAAACTGGCTGGTCAGAGTAGTTATTTATTAACTAAACATGGAGTTTTTTGCACTAAAATTGTTTTAAACTCATTTATAGTATAACTTTATCAGATGAATTTTAATACGATTTTACGTATTTGAATGAACAGTGATTCGTTATATTTTAAAATAAAACAATCACTAAGTGAAGAGACATAAATAACTTCGACCTTTATACGACTTTATTTATTTCTCTTCACTAATGACTTAATCAGTCGCTTTAAAAGAATAAATCGCACAAATTATGGAAATGGTACAAAATCTATTTAAAGGTAAAAATAAAAAATGGTCATTATTGGTTATTTGTGCGGTATTACTCACGGCGTACTTAGCGGAATATGATTTAATCATGCACTCTTCTAGCAGTGTTGTCTATAGTGCAAACTTAGAAAAAGCAGAAGATGCGATAAGCTCTTTAGAATCTAGTGCGACAAAAAGTATTAAATCAGAGGATTTCAAGAAAATCGCCAAAAAATTTAAAGGTTCAATCTCTGCGACTACCATTATCAATTCGATTAAAGAAGTCAACAAAAAACATAAGAATAGCTATATAAAAAGTAGTGTTTTAGCAGAATCATTGACTGGGCTTTCTCCTGAAAGTAAAAAAGTCATTGCAGCTAAAATGGATAAAATGATTATCTCGAATAATCGTATTACTATAAAGTTAAAAAAAGGTGTGCCTTACATCAAGTTAAAAAACAAAACGAAGAAAGGCAAAATAGTGACCATCAAACTTAATCAAGGGGCAACTATTAATCTGACAGAAACTTCTTCTAGCCAATTAAAGGCTAAAATGAATGGTACTTTAGTCTGGATGTCAGTCAACTATGCTGATATTAGTGCGCTTTCTTTCAGCTCTTCTAAAAATACAATGTCTGTATTCACTAAGTTAGGCTTCGGTTTTTGGACAACGCACAAATTAGGTTCAGTTAGCCGCAGATATGATTAATTAAAAATTACGAATTACCGATTATTTTTTGAAAAGCATCAAAGACATTAAAAGTCTTTGATGCTTTTTTTGCCTCGCTCGAACCAACATAAAGTTGCTCGTTATGACTTACAAGTCATATACGGACATTAGTGTAGGTTTGTAACCGACATATGCTAATACATGTATCGGTTGAAAACCGATACTGAAATCCGTGTATGACTAACTCGGATAAGCGGGATACATTTTTGCTAAAAAAAAATTCTAATATGAAAACTTTATTATCTCTGATTATAGTGGGTTTTACTTTCAAATCTGAAATAAATCATGATTACAATTTCTTAACTTTTTTTGAGAGTGATAATGTTAAATTAATCCAAAAAGTTAAAGATGTTCCTAATTTTATTTTCAGAGAACTAGAAATTAAAAAATCCTTATTCGGAGAACCAAATGATAGTATTTATATTGCACATGGTGATAATCCAGACCTACCAATACATAAACTGATTTTTGCGATAAAAAAAAGGAACAAATATCTATTTTATTATGAGACGGGTGGAGTAGGTCATCATATATTATTACATTATTTTGAACGACGACATGGAAAAGTAATTAAATCCATAGAGATTTATATGACACAGCATCATTTTATGAATGGAAAAGAGAATATTTGGGAGGATTATCATTCAAGAG
>CAZMEH010001105.1:0-2439 GCA_964564885.1 uncultured Saprospiraceae bacterium
ATCATACTACTATACATTTTAGATTTAAAGGAGAATCATAACCACGTTTACTAAACTTTTAAAGTTTAGTAAACGTATCTTTATCTCGATTTTTTAAGAATGTATAGTAGTATGAATAATCATATTAATTTTTCATTAAAAACAAGGAGGTTCAAATGTTAAAGTGGATAGATATTATCAAGTTTACGAATAATGGCAATCCTACGCCTGACCGAAGAGTAGAGAAAACAGCAGACGAATGGCGGGATATTTTAATGCCAGAGGTTTTTCGAATCACTCGATTGAAAGGAACAGAACGAGCGCATAGTTCAGAAATGTGTAGTCTTTTTGAAGTAGGAAAATACGCTTGCTCTTGCTGTGATGCATTGCTTTTTGACTCCGGAGAAAAATTTGAAAGCGGCTCGGGCTGGCCATCATTTACACAACCTTTGGAAGAAAATGCGGTAGCTTATCACAAGGATACAACTCATGGAATGTATCGCATGGAAGCACTTTGCAATACTTGTGATTCGCACTTGGGACATGTTTTTCAAGATGGACCGATGCCAAGCGGCTTGCGTTATTGCATTAATGCGTTGTCTATGAAAAAAATCAATTCCAATGAAGTAAAAGCGACTTTTGGCGGCGGTTGCTTTTGGTGTACCGAAGCTCTTTTTCAACAATTGAGAGGTGTTTCAACCGTTAAAAGTGGTTATAGTGGCGGTGATATTGTCAATCCGACTTATCGGGAAGTGTGCAGCGGAATGACTGGACATGCGGAAGTGATTGAAGTAACGTACAATCCAAAGGAGATTAGTTTCGAGGATTTACTGAAAATTCACTTGACAACGCATAATCCGACGACGCTAAACAGGCAAGGTGCAGATAGAGGAACGCAATATCGAAGTGTTGTTTTTTATCGTGATGATGCAGAAAAAACGGCTGCGACGGGCGTTATTGAAGAATTACAAAGTGTTTTTGATAAACCGATTGTAACTGAATTAACACCTTTTCAAGCGTTTTTTAGTGCGGAAGCAAATCATCAGAATTATTATAATGAAAATTCTAATGGGCGATATTGTAAAGCAGTCATTGACCCAAAATTGAAAAAATTCAAAGAGTTCTACCGAGATAAATTGAAGGATTAATTTTTTTCATTTTTTTATATATTGAAGATTAGTCATCAGGCGAGTCATTTGTAATTCTGTAAATTGTAATATACAATTGAGCAGTTTATAAGTAACTCGTCTGATGATTTTTTGATTCATTACTTCTCTCCGTGCATTTAATTTATTCATTTTATCGAAATACAAAAAAGAGATTAAAAATTACGGTATTTTTGGCAAAATTAAAGATGCTATAATGAAAAAACAGGTGATAAAACTTCCAGAAGAAAATCTATTTCAACAAGCGGACAGCAATAATAGAACCTCGTTGATTGCTCAGGGCTATTCCATTACTGATGAAGACTCAACCGTTTTGTTTTGGGAAGTTTTTGACTGTGCGACTTTTGAAGCACCTACTCCTTCTGAACATTCAGATGATGCTGAAATTGAGCACAAAACCGACTTAGAAAGGTTTGAATTTTATTTAAACGCTGGTGCAAATCCAAATATCAAAACATCTCATAGAAATCTTCCTAAGGTAAATGCACCTATACTTTGTATTGCCGTTTGGTATGGCTTGCTCGATGTTGCGGCATTATTAATCGAACATGGTGCAAAGATTGAAGCAACTTCTGCAATAAGATGGACAGCTTGGATGTATGCGAAGCAGTTGGACAAAACAGAAATCGTCCAATTATTAGAAAAAAATAATGCAAAAAAACACGATTTATCTACACAGGCTTTCATTAAAACTGCGGAGCAACAAGATATAACAGCCGTAAAAAAATGGTTAACGCAAGGTGTTGATATTAACTTGCTAGATGAAAAAGGAGAAACTGCATTCTATAAATCAGTCAACCAAACGAATGATTATGCTTGTGCAAAAGTATTGCTAGAAGCAGGTGCAAGAACTAATATACAATATCACGGATCCCATTATAAAACAATTTTGGAGCGCATTGTGAGGAATGTGTCAAATGATAAAAAGGAGAACAGATTATTTGTTCAACACTTATTACCGCTGACTAATAAAAAGCAACATATCGGTGCATTTTACCAAGCTGTTTTGACCAAACAATATGAAATAGCCGAACTGATATTTACATTTGTAAATGCTATTTTCAAACCAGCATTATTAGAATTTCAAATGCTTTTACAAAAATCTTGTTCTAGTGGTGATATGGAAATGTTGAATTATATTATTGAAAAAAAGGCTAATTTAGACCAAGAAACAACACAGAATTTTCGAGAAACACCATTGACTTTAGCCATTAGTCAACATCATTTTGATTTAGTTAAACGACTATTAGACGCTGGTGCAAATCCTAATGCTCGAAATGCGGTAGGTTTAACG
>CAZMEH010001106.1:0-3232 GCA_964564885.1 uncultured Saprospiraceae bacterium
ATGTTACGCTAGCTTCTACTTGATCTACTGTATAGTAACCGTCAGAAGCTAATGTATTTAAAATTAAAGGTACACGACCAAACAAACTAACTAAGTCAAAATAGAACTTTGCTCTAAGAAACTTTGCTTCCGCAATTGTTCTACTTTTGAATTGTGGCGTAAGATCTTCAATCGTTTCAACTCTCTCTAAATATAAATTAGCTCTATAAATACCACGGTAGTTTTTTGCCCAAAAACCATATTGTGGACCTAATTCTGTTGTTAAGCTAAACATATCCCAAGCTACCCAACTAGGTTGATCATCGGCAGTACCACCACCTGCGTGTGTATCATCAGATGCTGCATCCAGTAAAGGACGATACATAGTATAACCTCCTTGATCATTCCACTGAAGTACATCGTAAACACCGACTAAAGATTCAAATGCTTGTTCTTCGCCCTGATAATAGTTTTCTTCTAGTACACGTCCAACTGGTCGTACTTCTAAGAAGTCTTCACCACAAGAAGTGAAGATAATAATTGAAAATATGATTAAACCTATATTTTTCATATGTTTTATAATTATATAATTATGTAATGATTAAATATGTTAACGTTCGATTATAGTCAACTTAAATATTTCAAATGCTTAACATAATTTAAAAAAATCACCTGAATTAGTCAAGAATTGACGAATCAAAGATTGTCAATTCTTGACATTTCAATAATCTATATTATTCAAAAGTAATGTTAACACCAAAAGAGTACATTCTAGCTTGTGGATAGATACCATAATCTACACCTGAACCAATTTCTGGATCAAAACCGCTATATTTTGTAACAGTTAATAGATTATTAGCAGCAACGTAAATACGAGCTTTACCAATACCTATTTTTTCTACTAAACTTCTAGGCATTGTATAACCTAATTGAGCTGTTTTGATACGGAAAAATGCACCATTTTCTACATAAAATGTTGAACTCTGAGCAACATCTGCATCAATTCTTGGATAAGAATTACTTGTTCCTTCTCCTGTCCAACGTCCTAATGCTACATCACTCATGTTAGCAGTAGACAAATCATAACGACGAGAAGCGTTGAAAATATCATTTCCTGCAACTCCTTGACCAAATATAATTAAGTCAAATCCTTTGTATGCCGCATCGATAGTAAAACCATACGTCCATGTTGGAGTTGGATCACCAATCATACCACGATCTTCTTCATCAAATACACCATCACCGTTTGTGTCTTCATAACGGAAATCACCAGGTATTGCAGCAGGTTGTAATAATTCACCATCAGCATTAACATGCGCATCAACTTCACCTTGATTTTGGAAAACACCATCTACCGTATAACCGTATATATATCCAATTGGTAAACCTTCTGATATACGAGTAACTTCAATTCCTTGTGGGCCCCATCGTTGACCAGAAAGAAATCCTGCTTCATTACCAATAAGTACTACCTCATTGCTAATATAAGAAATGTTACCACCTATGCTTAAATCAAAACCAGTAAATATTTCATTAGAATATGATAATTCTAAATCTACACCAGTGTTTCTCATGTTACCAACATTAGCTGTTGGAGCACTATTTCCAATATATGCTGGTAATTGAGGAACAATTTTCATATCCAATGTATTCTGGACAAAAAAGTCTGCTCTAGCTGTAAACTTGTCTAAGAAACGGATGTCTACACCTACATTAAGCTGCTCTACTGTTTCCCAACGTAAATCAGGATTAGCAATTTGAGAAGGTGCTGTACCATTTACTAATCTATCTCCTGTTCCAAATGTGTAACTTTGATTTCCTCCAATAGTAGGAACATACTCCAAAGAGTTTGCAGCATCATTACCATTACGACCGAAACCTGCAACTACTTTTAACGTATTTAATATATCATTTTTATTCCAAAAATCCTCTTCGTGAATATTCCAACCTGCTGAAATAGAAGGGAAATAACCTCTACGGTAGTTTGGTCCAAAGTTAGATGAAGCATCTGCACGCATGATTAATGTCGCTAAATACTTATCATTATAGTTGTAACCTACACGAGCGAAGTACGACTCAATCGAATTACGTTCCGATCTTCCTCCACTTACTTGCTCACTGTCTTCGTTTCTAGCAAAGTCAATAGTTGCATCCAATGGATCCTGACTAGGTACATCACGTTTGCTACCACTCAAGTATCTAACATTACTTGCTTGAGCAGAGTGACCTACAAGAGTAGTGAAACTGTGTCCACCATCTAAATCAAAATTATAACTAATCGTATTGTCCCAAATCCAAGTAAAACCTTGATTTATACTAACCGCTACTGAGTTTGTATCTTGGAAGTTAGTTGCATTTAAGAAGTGAACAGGTGTAAAGTTATCACCACCATAAAAAGCTAAATCACCACCGAAGCTAGTTCTAACTTTTAAGTTTTTGATAATTTCCATTTCACCATAAGCAGTAGGTACAAACTTGTGCGCCCAACCAACACTATTAATAATAGAGCTAGCCGCTACAGGATTTACTATTTCAGAAGTAACATATGGAGAAACACCATAAATGCGACCATCTGCACCTCTAATTAAGTCTGGATTTAAATCAGTTCCACGTCTGTAAGGATTGTTGTTTGATGCATCGTCAAGTAATTCATCCGTCGCATAAAGCGGTGTAATCGGATCAATATTGATCGCACGACCAAGCGGTGAACCAAATTCGTTGTTCGCTGATACGCCACGAGACTCCGTGTAAGTATAAGCTACATTCATTCCGAATTTAAACTTATCGTTAACTTGAGTTTCTGTATTCAAACGAGCAGAAAGACGAGAAAAGTCAGATTTACCTTCTGCAACAATACCCTCTTGTTGAAAGTAACCAACAGAACTATAGAAAGTTGTCTTGTCAGAACCACCAGAAATACTCAATTCATTATTTCTAATAGGGGCATTGTTAAAAAATACAGCATCTTGCCAATCTGTACCTTCACCATATTGCTCAGGATTTGGAAAAGGAACATTTCCTGATCCTGCTACCATTTCATTTTGAAGCGTAGCATATTCTGTTGCATTCAATAAAGAAACCTTTTTCCAAGGATTCTGAACACCAAAGTAAGAGTTGTAGTTAATACGCATCTTACCTGCTTTACCACTTTTAGTTTTCACCAAAATAACACCGTTTGCACCACGAGCACCGTAGATAGCAGCAGAAGCCGCATCTTTTAAAACAGAAATAGACTCAATGTCATTTGGGTTTA
>CAZMEH010001107.1:0-2104 GCA_964564885.1 uncultured Saprospiraceae bacterium
TGTGTTGTCACCGTGAAAACGACAGATGGAACAGAACGAAGAGTAGATTTTTATCCTATTCCAAATAAAAATACAAGCGAGACAGAAGGGCTTTCTTCTATTTTACCAAACGGTATTCCAGAACGTTATTTTGCAACCTCTGATAAGCAGGTTTATATGGTGCAGCATTTAGTGTTCATGAAAATATTTTCTTCTTACGCTAGTTTCTTTGACAAGTAGATAAAGGATGAAGTTGTTGAGGGACGAGTTATGATCTTGTCCCTCAATAATTCAAGGTTTCGTACTTCAATACCTTTTTATCGCATCCGTGCAACCTTACAATTTTGCTCCTGTCTATTAGGTCATAAAACATTAAAGGATAATTGTAACAAACTCAAACTTATAATCGTCAATAAGAGAAGAGAGCCTATAAACCTATTTAAAAAATTTTAAAGATGAGAAATTTATTGCTAACAGCAATTTTTAGCGCATTGACAGTAGCAAGTTTATTTGCACAAAAAGATGAAACACTTTTCCATAAAGTGAATATTACAGGTGGCTGGGGCGGTGCTCAAATCGCTATGACAAACTTTAATGGTGAGCTTAGCGCATTGCGTGGCGGATTTGGCGGTGTCGAATTTAATAAGAATTGGTTTGTCGGTGGCGGTGGTTATTCTTCTACTAGCCTTAATGATAATATTGGTCAGTTAGGAGAAACTTATGAAATGAATTATGGTGGCTTAATGGTCGGTTATGGATTGAAATCACACAAAATTATTCACCCTCAAGCGACTATCTTACTTGGCGGAGGATGGCAACAAGAGGCAAATACTAATCGTCAAAATATCTTTGTTGTACAGCCAGCAGCAGGTGTAGAAATTAACGTATTACGTTGGTTTAGAGTTGGATTACATGGCGGCTACCGTCTAGCCATGGAAAACGAAACCTTAGACACTGACCAAACCTTTTCTGGTGCATATGGTAGTGTTAACTTCAAATTCGGTTGGTCTTGGAGCAGGTAAATTAATGTACAACTTTAAAATATACCATGTTCAATAAGGGCTTTTGTAAGAAAGCCCTTATTGTTCAAATGAACAAAGTATTGATTATCAATTGTTATTGAAATCATCCTTGTAATCTTTGTTCCGTTCAAGAACCTAGAATAATAATAACCATACAATTTTACTGTCATAATAGATGTATTGATTAGTCAATATAACAGTAGAATTGTATGCCTAAGGAATGAAAAAAACTATAGAAAACTATTAAAATTATACACAAAAAAAAAGAAATAAAAATGAGAAAGGAACTTAATTTAATCCTATTTGCAGCAATGACTGCACTACTATTTACTGTAACAAGCTGTGATTTGAGTTTTAACGGTTTATGTGAAGAAGCAAATGGCGCAGACGCTGAACAATCCTTTGATTTAGACAGTATTACGGATGTTACATTAAATATTTCAGCCAGTGTCTACATTAAGCAAGGTACAGAGCAAGCTGTAGAAATTCACGGTAAGGAAGATGCGATCGACCGATTAGAATTGGATGTGGTCAATGGTTTGTGGGAAATAGAGTTTCCTAATAAGGAATGTATGAAAAATCACGAACTGAAAATTTATATCACCGTTGTTGATATTAGCTCTGTTAAAGTTTCTGGCTCTGGAGATATTTACATGGACGAGGACACCATTTCCCTTAACCATCCCTTGGAATATACTATTTCTGGTTCTGGTCGAATTAATGCGCTATTAGATGTTACAGAAGTGAATACAACGATTACTGGTTCAGGTGATCTGAATCTTTCTGGTTTGGCTGGTAAAAATGAGATTAGAGTAAGCGGTTCTGGTAAAATAAAAGCATTTGATTTGATAAGTACAGACTGTGAAATCAAAGTTACAGGTTCAGGTGACGCCGAAGTTTATGTTGATGGAGGTTCTTTAGATGTGAAAATTTCAGGCTCAGGAAAAGTAAAGTATAAAGGTACACCAGGTTCTATCAATATAGATATTAGTGGCTCTGGTGACTTAGTAGATGCGAATTAATATAGAACTTGTTTTAGAATGGGTTTTTAAATAAGTTTATAAAGAACTCAATAAGCGAAAGCCACTAATATCTATATTGAT
>CAZMEH010001108.1:0-3625 GCA_964564885.1 uncultured Saprospiraceae bacterium
CTTTTATTTATGTAAAGAACCTTTTAAGTAGGTGTCCTCAAATAGTCATCACTTTTAGACATGGCTATTTTCCGTTTAAGAAACTTAAAAAATAATTCCGTAGCTATGCTATGCAATTATTTTTAAAATTCCTTAAACAAAAAACATCCTCTTTCAAAAGTGACGCTTATTTAAGACCACCTACTTAGAATATAAAAACAACTATGCCTACTACTACTGATTTTCAGCCGACACCGAGTTATCGACGGTATGTCCTTTTTATATTGACAGGAGTTTATACTTTCAACTTTATAGATAGACAGATTCTAGTTATTCTAGCCGAACCAATTAAAGCAGATTTAGACCTTTCAGATACTCAAATGGGTTTATTGACAGGTTTAGCTTTTGCATTTTTTTATGTTTTACTCGGTATTCCTATCGCTAGATACGCTGATAAAGCGAACCGAAAAAACATTATAGCCGTTTCATTAACGCTTTGGAGTGGAATGACCGCCCTTTCTGGTTTATCTCAAAACTATCTCCATCTTTTGCTAGCCAGAATTGGTGTCGGTATTGGAGAAGCTGGTGGCAGCCCGCCTGCACATGCAATTATTTCTGATTATTATCCACCAAAAAAACGAGCGACTGCCATTTCAATTTACACATTAGGTGTTTATATTGGCATATTCTTAGGTTTCTTAATTGGAGGGTTGATCGGTGAAGCCTATGGCTGGCGAATTGCTTTATTTAGTTTAGGTATCCCTGGAATACTCTACGCTTTAGTTGTTTACTTCACGGTTAAAGAACCGATTCGTGGTTTGAATGATAAAGTTCAAGACATGCAAGAGAGGTCTTTTTGGGAAGTTGTTCGTATTTTATTTTCTAAAAAGACTTTCGTATTTACTGCCTTTGCAGCAAGTATGCAGATTTTCAGCAATTACGGAATTGGTAACTTCCTCCCATCTTTCCTTTCCCGAATCCATGAAGTTAGTTTAGCAAATATTAGTATTATACTATCTATTGCCGTTGGTGTCGGTGGTGGTTTAGGTACTTTCTTAGGCGGTTACATTCCTGACAAATTACAACATAAAGACATTCGATGGTATCTTTGGCTTCCCATCATAGGCGCAGGTTTTAACCTAATATCCTTTTCTTTTTTCTGTTTTAGCGATAATTTAAATACCGTTATTGCGGGTATCTTTTTAGGAAATATTGCCATAACGCTTTATGCCGCACCTTCAATTGCCATAGCACATAATTTGGTTTCTGCCAAAATGCGTGCATTAACCTCCGCCGTACTTATTTTAATCATGAATATTATAGGACTTGGATTCGGTCCATTAACGGTTGGCTTATTAAGTGATTACCTGGAACCAACTTACGGAATAGAATCATTAAGATATGCTTTCACCATTATATATATCACTGGACCTATTACCATGTTTTTATACTACATGGCTTCTCGTAGCTATCCAAAAGAAGTGAATTTAATAGATAATGGATAACGCTATTGAATGGACAATTGAAAATGGACAATGGACAACGTTATTTAATGGATCATTGTCAATGGACAATGATTTATTTGTGTAACTCAATAGCGTTCTCCATTGTCAATTGCCAACTCCTTAATTCCTATTCTTACGTCTTGCCGCTTTCATTGCAGCAAAATAATCCGTGAACAATGAACGAGCAACCACCAATTTCATAATCTCATTTGTTCCGCCGTAGATACGAGCAACACGAGCATCAGCAAACTGTCTTGCAATACGATATTCCCAGATATAACCATAACCACCAAATAATTGCAAGCATTCATCCAACATTTTACCTTGCATCTCAGATACACCGTATTTTGCCATCGAAGCCAATTCTGTGGTTAACTTTCCTTGCACTAGCAATTGTGTACACCTATCAACAAAGGCGGTATGTATTTGAACTTGCGTGGCAACTTCTGCCAATTTGAATTGTGTATTTTGAAAAGCACAAATTGGCTGCTTAAATGCCGTACGAACTTGTGTATATTCTATTGTATCTTCCAAACCACCTGTTATAGAACCAATAGATTGAATCGCAATCGTCAAGCGTTCTCTTGGCAATTCGTTCATCATATAGACGAAACCTTTGCCCTCCTCTCCTAATAAAGCTTCTTTGGGGATTTTAACATCTTCAAAGAACAATTCGCAAGTATCACTAGATTTCAAACCTAGTTTTTTCAATGGTGTACCTTTTGTAAATCCTTCTAAATCAGCATCAACAACGATTAAACTAATTCCTTCTTGAGGTGTTCCTGGGTTTGTTTTACAAGCTACAATCGAAAAATCAGACGTATAACCAATCGTAATAAAAGTCTTAGAACCATTCATCAAATAATGGTCACCTTTATCAACAGCAGTTGTTTTAATCGCTTGCACGTCACTACCTGTACTCGGTTCAGTCATCGCTAATGAGCCAATAGATTCGCCACTGACCATTTTAGCTAAATATCTTTGTTTCAAATATTCAGAGCCGTGCGTCAAAATATAAGGCGCAACAATATCAGAATGCATAGACATCGCAGGAGCAGCAACTTGATACTTTGCCATCTCTTCCATAATCAAAGCACTATACGAAAAATCAAGTTCCGCACCGCCGTATGCTTCTGGTACACAAAGTGCTAACAAACCCAATTCTCCCGCTTTCAGCCATGCTTCACGGCTGCAATACCCTTGTTCTTCCCACGCTTCACGATTTGGGTCAAGGTCTTGTTTTATAAAATCTTGCACCATTGTACGAAGCATTTCATGTTCTTCTGTTCCGTATACGTCTCTAGGCAATGTTACTCTTGCGTTCATAATTATGTGTATTTTTTAATGTTGAAATGCTAATATAACGAAGTTGTTCAAAAACTTCTATTAAAATTATTGATAAATATGCAATTTTTTATCAATCGCAAAATCGTTCAGTTACTTCTTTAAACATAATATATTCTGTATTCAAATAATACTAAATTATTACTAACAGCAATCTTTACTTCTTGTTCGTAATACCTCTGTCAACATCTTTCAAAAGAAAAAAACTAAAATTATGAAAAAGCAATTAATTATTTTAAGCACATTATGTTTATTTTTATTCGCTTCATGCAGCAAGGTTTCAAAAAAAGATATCAAGGTGGAAAAAGCAAAATGGGAAGCTTTGGATGCGACGAAATACGAATTTGACTATTATCCAAGTTGTTTTTGTGGTGGATTAGAGCATTTTCCAGCAAGATTGGTCATCGAAAATAATCTCATTACTGGCTTTTTAGATATTAGCACAGGAGAAGCAAAAGTACATAATAGTGGAACTTTGGTTTCTGATAGTTTACCATACTTGGCAAAGACCATTGATGATTTGTTTGAATTAATAGAAGATGCTCGTGCCGATGCTGCTGAACTAAACGTAACTTTTGATAGTGATAATGGTTTTCCTACTGAAATCGACATCGACTTGATTAGAAATGCCGTTGATGATGAATCTTATTATACCGCCATTAATTTTAAGCAATTATAGAAAGTATTAGCAAAGTAGCGCGAACAGCCTGTTCGCCCAGCTAACATGAGCGCACTAATATTTGTTTGCTCAAGTTGGCGTGACGAACAGGCTGTTCGCACTACATTTTTACCATTCG
>CAZMEH010001109.1:0-1723 GCA_964564885.1 uncultured Saprospiraceae bacterium
AAAATAGAAAAAATCTAAACCTCTTGAAGAACCTTGGCTTTTAGGCGAATTTAGTGGAGAATATATTTTTGATGAAATTTTTCATCGAAAAACTGCTCTAACCATCTATCGTGTTTTGAACACTTCCACTAAATTCACCGAAGAGCTAGAACTTGTTCTTTTTTTGTTCATTATTACAGGAAATTAATATTAGCAAACTAATCAATAAAACGTAGATAAGTTCTAAGTAGACAGGTGTGATTTGCGATATTGAAGAGGAGTTATATTACAATGCTTTTTGAATTGTTTATTAAAACTGGATAGACTTTGAAAGCCTGATTGTTCCGCAATATATTGAATATTATTCGTGTCCGTTTGTAATAAATTACAAGCATATTCAATACGTGTTCCTGTAACAATTTGTACAAAAGTTTTTAAGGTATGTTTTTTTAAATAGCGGCAAAAGGCAGTTGATGTCATATTAGCTACTTTAGCTACATCAGCAAGTTTAATGTCTTCTTTAAAATGTGTAGAAATGAAACTATAGACCAAATTCAAGCGATGATAATCAGGAGAATGGTATTCTTTAATAGCTCCTTTCTTACTTAATAAATGGTATTCCTCAGTAGTGGCTAAATCGTATAAGATGTCCAAAATTAGGGAAATAGCAGTCACTCCCTCTAGGTCAGGAAGCAGCTTGAATTTTTTAATTATTCGTGTTCTTGTTTTCCCTTGAATACACATACCTTGTTGGCTCTTGACTAATAAGCGGCGAATAGATAACATTTCTGGTAAGTTCATAAAAGTAGAACCAAACATATTGCTGTCAAACTGTAAAACTAGCGATCTCGCTTCGTCTCTACTCGGATGTTCTTTAAATTCCTTATCACTTATAAAAGCATGAGGCAGGTTAATACCCAAAAAAGTCAAATCCTCTTTTTCCATTTGTTCAACACTAGTGCCAATGAATCTTTTTCCTACATTATTATAATGGTAAGTCAATTCTAATTCAGGATGATAATGAAAGGGCATGGTTAAAACATGGTTATACTCCTCACGGAGAAAAAAGGATTTATTAAGAGGGAATTGTATTTGTTCGTAAAAAGGTTTCATTTCCTATGGTTGCAATGATTTGGTTAGATAGTAGCTCGTAAATTGTCACTATTTATTAGGGTTAATTTTATAAAAGTTAAATGGATTGTCTTTTAATATAGCTCAATTTAAAAAAAAAATTAAAAAATCCTAGAAAATCTGATTATTTAAAAAAAATGGCTTGAGGTTAATGTGGTCAATGTGGTCAACTTAACGTGCTAGACTCATCTGATGATTTAAAGTCATGAAAAATTGACAATAATTATTGGTTCTCTGGAAATTATTATGGAAGCTTTAAAAAATGGTACATAGCTTGCCAGGCCCGCCCTGAAAGTTCCGGTGGAAACCTCGTGGACAAGGCATTTTATTAGTAATTTTCATAGTACTATACATTTTACTTTGAAACACAGAAACACAAAGACACGGAGAAAATTAGTGCTGATAATCAATGAGCTTGTTTAAAAACTCACTGCTAATCTCTTGACAAACCATTGATATTCCTATACTTCAGCTATTTTTATTTCGGTAGCTTTGGCTACCAAAGTAAAAATGAGCTTCGTCTTGAAAATCAAGCGTTTATCAATAGTTTTAGCATGAGTTCTTAAACAAGTTCATGAACATAATGGATATCAATTAAAAAAACCTTTCTATT
>CAZMEH010001110.1:0-2802 GCA_964564885.1 uncultured Saprospiraceae bacterium
TAGTTTATACCATATTCAATTCTATATTAATAATTAAAATGAAGTTGATTAAAAATCTATGAAGAACTAAACTTTAATCAATTTTCCAAAAGGTAAGATATGTTAATAGCAGAAGGAAATAGAGTGCGATTAGTAAATACGGGAGATATTGGAATTATCTCATCAGTCATTGATGAAGATATGGTGAATGTTATGTTGGAGGATGGTTTTGAAATACCAGTAAGTGTTGATGACCTTCGTTTGGCTAACAACCTGAGAGATGATCCATCAAAAAAATCAGATAAGGCAAAGCAATCAGCTAGAAAAGATGCTTTGCACCCAACTATGATTGCGAATAAACAACCGAATACTAATCAAGGTATATTTGTTGGTTTTGAGACGAAATATGATAACGAAGGAAATCCAAGTAAATACTTTATTTATCTAATTAATGACAATCAAGCTGACGTTGTTTTTAATTATGAATTTTCATTAGTTGATGGAACTTCTAGTAAGTTAAATGGATTGGTTCGGTCAAATACAGCATTTCCACTTGGGATTTTGCAATATGACGAATTGAACGATAGTCCTCAATTGTACTTTGACTTGTGGGCAAGTACAACAGCTGGGCTTGGTAAAAAAGTAGAGAAAGGAGTTAAGGTTAAAGTCAAATCATTCTTAAAGAAAGTAAAAAAAGCACCTGTTCTTCATGGTGAAGTTCATCTTTATGAATTAGCTAGGAAATTAGAAGAAGCCGTTGCTGCTGCGTCTGGAGAAAGTCTAACTGATTATACTAAGAAAGTGACGAAAAGTGGTCATCAGCAGCAGTTGATTGATGATTACTATTACAAGCAAAGCGTGCCGAGCGTACAAGATAAAGCTCATTTCCCAATTGAATTGGACTTGCACCTTGAAACCTTGGTAGAAAACGTTAAGTCGTTAACTAATGCAGAAAAGCTTAATACACAAATTGAAGCGTTTGAAGAATACATCGAAGAAGCTTACGAAATCGGTCTAGATAGTGTGTTTGTAATACATGGATTAGGAAAAGGTCGATTGAGAGATATTATTTCCAGTCGCCTAATTCGTAACGAAACGGTCAGAACGTTCAAGAATGATCATCATCCAAAATATGGTTTTGGTGCGACAGAAATTTTCTTCAAGAAAAAATAGAAAAAACAAAATAGGTTAGATATAATAACTATTGTATATTTTTTTAGAAAAGAGAGTAGAGAAATTCTTCTACGTTTTTTATGGAGAATCAATGAATTAGAAATTTTTTATTTTGTCTTTATTTTCTAAGATGTGTATGTAATATGGTTTAAAAAGAACTTAACCTATTTTTGAAGTTCTAATTACAAATAATTTAAATCGGTGTTTTACAAATTTTATTTTTGTAGAATATTTTAACTTAAATGACCGTTTTTTTAAGTAGAATGCAAAAGACGAAACAAATCCTTATCTTTGCAACCGAAAAGGTAAAAACATTCTTTGTGGAAATTGTTCAAGAATTATAAAAAATAATTAGAAACAAGCCAGAGAATCAATAAATAATATGACATTTAAAGAATTACATTTAGTTCCACCCATTCTAAAAGCATTAGAGGACCAAGGATACGAGAATCCTACGCCTATTCAAGAGCAATCTATTCCAACCCTACTACGAGGTAAAGATTTATTAGGTTGTGCGCAAACAGGAACAGGAAAAACAGCAGCTTTTGCTATTCCAATCCTCCAAAATATATTTTTGGATGATGAGCGCAATATTCGAAATCGTAAGATAAAAGCTTTGGTTGTAACGCCAACTCGTGAATTAGCTATACAAATTGACGATAGTTTTACAGCATATAGTAAGCACACGGATATTAAGAATACCGTTATCTTCGGTGGAGTAAAGCAAGGCAAACAGGTTAGAGCAATCCGTGATGGTATTGATATTCTAGTCGCAACGCCAGGTCGTTTACTCGATTTGATTGGTCAAAATATCGTTTCTCTTAGAGAGATAGATTATTTTGTACTAGATGAAGCGGATCAAATGCTTGATATGGGTTTCATTAATGATATTCGAAAAATCATTATGAAATTGCCAAGCCAACGTCAATCGTTGTTTTTCTCTGCAACTATGCCATCTAGCATTGTAAAGTTGTCAAAATCAATCTTAGGAGAATTTGATACAGTAACCATCAAGCCAGAGCAAGCGACGGCTGAGCGAGTGGAGCAAGGTATTTATTTTGTCAGTAGACGAGATAAAATCAAGCTGCTGATTCATATTCTGAAAACGCACGAGCCACAAACGGTTTTAGTGTTTTCAAGAACAAAACACGGTGCTGACAAGATTGTAAAAATGCTTAGTAGAGAGGAAATTCCATCTGAAGCGATTCATGGAAACAAATCTCAAAATTCGAGACAACGTGCGCTTAAGAATTTTAAAACTGGAAAAACAAATGTTCTTGTAGCAACTGATATTGCAGCAAGAGGAATTGATGTCAGTAAGTTGGAATTAGTTATTAATTACGATTTACCGAATGTTCCAGAAACTTATGTTCACCGAATCGGTCGAACAGGTAGAGCAAGCGAAAGCGGAATTGCTTTGTCATTCTGTAATAGCGAGGAGCAACCATATTTGCGTGATATCCAAAAACTTATCAAGCAAACAATTCATGTAATCAAAGATCATCCTTACGTTGATGACGGTAGTGATTACTTAGAGTTGAACATATCTGCTGAGCAACGTGACCGTTCTAATGGTCGTGGTCGTAGCGGAGGTGGCGGTCGTCGCAATAATTCTTCAAACTCAAGAGGAGGAAGAAGTAATAATAATAA
>CAZMEH010001111.1:0-1977 GCA_964564885.1 uncultured Saprospiraceae bacterium
AACAGGCTGAATGAACTTTCCTGTATTTTTTAAATCTTTCGTATCAACACCTGTTTTTGTTAAAATGTCGAAAACTTCTTTTGTCGTCAATGCTGGTTTGAGCGAACGCATCAAGCCAACTAAACCTGCCACATGAGGACAAGCCATTGAGGTTCCATTAAAACTAGCATATTTGTCACCTGGAATAGTTGAAAATATATTTACACCTGGCGCAGCAATTCCCATTTTAACATCAGAAACATAGTTTGAAAACACCGCCATATTCAAATCAACATCAACCGCACTCACCGCAATGACGCCTTCAACGCCAGCTGGTGTGTAGTTTTTTGCATTCATTTTAGAATTCCCTGCTGCGGCAATCACAATTGAGCCTTTCTTATTTGCATACTTAATCGCTTTTTGATAAGCACGTTGACGGCTATCATTTGACATACCACCGAGCGACATTGAAATGACATCTGCACCATTATCAGCCGCTTCTATAATACCATTCAGAATCGTTTGCTGCGTTCCTCTTCCGTAATCGCTCAGCACTTTCACACTCGTTACTTGTACAAATTCATTACTATGAATAACCGAAGCAATGCCAATATTATTACCTGTTACGCCTGCTGCAATTCCTGCACAATGCGTTCCATGTGATTGTACATCCGTATCGTATTTTGATTGAGTAGAAACGAAATTGTCTTTTATATCTTCATGTTTTGCATCAACGCCAGTATCTAAAATGGCAATTTTTGCACGTTTGGCAGGTTTTACATTTTTGTCTTTTAATAAAAAGTGCAACGCTCCTACTTGTTCCTTTGCAAAGCCCCATTGATTTTGAACATAAGGATCATTTGGCGCAAAATCAACATCATAGTTTTGAACTTCACCCGTTTGGTCATCCAACGTCATGATTTCATTGTCTTCTAACCATTCAACGGTTTCAGTTGCTTCAAATGCTTTTCTTATTTTTAAAATGTCTTTCATCGCAGCTTCGGGAATATCAATCAAATAATAATCGTCTAAGTCCGTGATTTCTGGACTAGCAATTCTACTAAATGCTAATTCATAAGAAATTCCGTATTCTTCTACGATATTATCTAATTCTTCCATTTTATGGCCCTCCCGAATTTCAATCAAGTATTCGGACTCCGCAAGATTATCTGTTTTAATCGTATTTACAACAACATCATCTATGCTATTTTTAGCAAATGTATCATTCAAAATCTCTACATAATACATTCCGCCAACGGTCACCAATGCCGCAAAAGCAGCCGCAGCCACAAAACGATTTTGTCGAAACATACCAAACAATCCACCAATCATTGCCAAAACACCAAAGTCTCTAGCTAGAATTTGTAGTTTATAAATCATGCTAGAAGGCGCAAGCCACCATGATGCTAAATATCCAACGAGTGCCAAGAAAAACAAATTTCGAAGCGTTGTTCCAATCTTATTTTCTTGTAAAATAAACCAGCCGACGAGCCCAAGAGCAGCTCCGATATAGCTAATCGTATAAAAATATGCTATCATCTTTTTTTTTAGAATTGCTAAAATTGTTTGATTGTTAAATTGTTAATCGTTTATGCGCTAATATTAGAACAATCAGCGACGTAGAAGCGAAACAATTTAATGGCGAGGTATCGCCACAGGCAATTATAACAGTTCTCTAAGATACAATCGTCACAGGCGTGCCCCACATGAAGATGGAAAAACTATTCTCTTCGATTGCCGTTACGGAGACTTCTTTACCTTCGACTTTCATTGACTTTGGCATATTCATGACTTCCCATTGATTGCCTTTTTTGTCAATAATGCCCCAAATGCCTGTTGATATATTTTGAAAAACGACTTTTCCTGTAATTTTCATAATTGAATTGATTTTGTCTTGTATAAATTTACAAAATTCCTTTCTATGATAATGTTAAAGTTTTGTAGTTCAAAAAAAGAAAGACTAAGGTGTTTGTTTGTTGGATAAAATCTTTGTTTGTT
>CAZMEH010001112.1:0-2276 GCA_964564885.1 uncultured Saprospiraceae bacterium
GTTGTTCCAAAAGTTGAAGACCTTGAAAAGCTATTTTTGCATTATGAACAATGTAATGTAGAAGAAGCAGAAGCATTTTTAAAAGAACTCAACGAATTGCCGATTTTGCAAGCTATCAAATCAAGTGACGGAACTATTGTTGGAGCAATTCCGAATGAAGTTTATTTGAAAAATGGAGAACTTACTTTCTTTTTTAAAGATAACCAAGATATATTTTGGTTGCCGTTAGAAGAACTTTATAGCGCAATTTTAATACGAATAGATAAAGTACGTTTTCAGAAGTTTCTAGTAAAATTAGGCGTGCAATTATTGCCGAAATTTTTAAAAACAGATGATACATTAAACGAAGCGGAACGAAAAAAACTGATACAACGCCAAAATACAGGAGCGAGTTTTGCGATGTGGGAAGAGATTGAAGATGTTTCATTAGATGGTTTAACGCATTTTTTAGCAGAGATGAATGCGGAAAAGTCTCGCTTTCTTTGGACTTTTTTAAATAAAATACTTACTCGAAAAATGCCAAGTACGATAGGCATTTTTAAGTATGAATATGAAGAAGAACACATTGAAGAGATAGAAGCGCATTGGTTGCGATTGCTTCGACAAAAAACTTGGATACTGGATAGACAAGGCTTTTTGATGAAAGTAGAAAACATTCAAGTAGCATGGTTATTAACGATTTATCCAGAAACGGTTGACCATCCTTTAATTGATTTGTTATTTGAAAAAAAGTCGGTTGAAGAGCGATTAGAATTGTTGACGCCAGAAGAGCGGACAGCGATGGAACTCGGTCAACGGTTATTGCAACAAGGTTTGACGGCTGCGGATTTGGAACAATTCAAAACGTGGAAACGAGTTGAAAAAGAACAGATAGAAAAGGCAAAACGTCCAAGAAAGGAACGGAAAAAACGACAACAACAAGATGTAGATGAATTTAATCCTGCGTTTTTGTCTTCCGAAGAATTGATTGAAAAGAAAGAAGCTTTACGCCAAAAGATGCAAGCCGAATTAGATGAGCAATTGGATATTTTAGAAAAAATTGAATTGCTTAAAAATATTATTACAGAATCCCAACGCTATTCTTTTATTTGGTATAAGGCACTTTTAGAACTCGAATATATACTTGCCTTAGAGCAAATGGGCAAAGACCGCAGTTTTCGGATAGATTTTAAAACAGTTACGCAAGAAAAGGGTACAACGAAGACTATTTTACTGAAAGAACCGAATAAAAATATTCCGTTTACGATTGAGATGATGGGCGATATGACGCTCAAAATTCAATTGGAAGAGGAGCGGAGAACGTTAGCTGTCGAAGTTGTAAGTATTAGACATGGCGCATTGAGGGCTAAGTTGAAATCGCCAGAAGAGCTAGACGGAATTGATTTGGCGCAAGCAAAAAACGGTGTTTTAGAAATTAAGAATACGATTTTTACACTGGAAGCGTTGGTGAATGCTTTCAAGGAATTGCCTTTTGAAGATAATGATAGTTTGCAAGAACTGTTACCGTCGAATATCCGATTTGTGTTTGGTCCACCAGGAACGGGAAAAACAACACATATTGCCAATCAAGAAATTCTTCCTTTGATGCTAGGAGAACGAGCAATGCGAATATTGGTTTTAACGCCAACCAATAAGTCAGCCGATGTTTTAGCTCGGAAAATATTGTCACTCGTTGCAGACCCGCCAAGATGGTTGCTAAGGTTTGGTGCATCAGGCGATAATGTCGTTGAAAATGCTGGTTTATTGTGCGACAATACATTAGAAATTGATGATTACGAGGATTGTTGTGTGATTACGACTGCGACACGTTTTCCTTATGACGGTTTCAATAATGGACAGGAAGAAGCGCAATTAAAACACTTAGATTGGGATATTATTATCGTTGATGAAGCTTCGATGATTGCGCTGCCGATGATAACTTATATGTTACATCAATTGCCGAAAACGGAGTTTATCATCACAGGCGACCCATTTCAAATAGAACCGATTGCTCATGCAGAAGAGTGGAAAAGTGAAAATATTTATACATTAGTTAACTTGAAAAACTTTGACCCAAAAGTACAAATCGAAAACATTTTACCTAATCAATATGAGATTTTAAATTTGACGGAACAATACAGAAGTGTTCCTCCGATTGGACAGGTTTTTAGTGCTTTTGCTTATGATAATCGTTTGTCTCATTTTAAAAAAATAGAAGACCAGCGTGGCCTAAAATTAGATGATTTAGAATTGAAAACGGTGAATATTATCCGTTTCCCATCACATTTATTAGAAAC
>CAZMEH010001113.1:0-2097 GCA_964564885.1 uncultured Saprospiraceae bacterium
ACCGATTCTTTGTAAACAAACCTCTCGTAATGAAATGATTATTTACGGCGAACGTGGTAAACGTTTTAAGTTTGGTAAGATTGAATTTTAAAAAACAAATAAAAAATAATGGGTAGAGACGTTTTGGTAAAACGTAACACGCAATGCGATTTAGACGTTTTGGTAAAACGTCTCTAACCTTTATTTTTCAATAGTAATAACCTCGCAACTTTCGTAAAAGGCTTTGAAAACATCGAGCGCTCCTTGGTATTTTGGGTTTTCATGTTTTCTATCAAACAAAAATCGGCTACCGAGGACAATTCTTTTCGTTTTTGCTCTGGTAATGGCAACATTTAGGCGATTTGGATTTAAGAAAAACCTGGCATTTTTATCAATATATTTGGCATCACTTGCCGTCAAAGAAATCAAAACCAATTCTCGTTCTTGCCCTTGAATACGCTCTACCGTATCAATAACAATGCTTTTCAATTCCGTTGGCGTAATGCCCATTGGCAAACGATGCAATTTATTCTTAATCAATCTGGCTTGCGCTCGAAATGGAACAACCACCGCAATTTCATGAGGAGCAACGCCACACTCTATCGCTTCACAAATCAGAATTGCTACTAAATCAGCTTCTTCTTCGCATCGAATACTCCTACCTTTGTGCGCTAAATCAACAAAAACACTGGGTAAATCGGGATCTAAAATTGTTGAATATTTATTTGAAATATTGTTTAATTTTAGTTTTCGATTAGCCGCACTCAACGCAGGTTTTAATGTTCCTTTATAAAAATATTCACTCGGAAAAGCGTTGATCGTTTCGTTCATTCTGTAGGTTTCCATCAACATCGTGCTATTCTCATTCGTGTGCATCGTTTTGAAAATAGAATCAACTACGGTATCATCTTCTTCATATTCTGCGGTGATGACAGGTTGCATTTGCTGATGATCACCTATGAAAATATAGCGTTTTGCTTTCACCATTCCCGCCAAAGCTATTGGCAAACTCACTTGTCCTGCTTCATCAAAGATCACTGTATCAAACTCCATTTCTTGCAGCTTTCGAGTATGCAAAGCGTAAACCGTTGACCCAACGATTATGCCATTATCGTAAGCTGTAAATGGAGAGTTTGCCAAGTTTTCAAAGTTTCGGACATAACCTTCGCCCCATGATAATTCGCTGGCGTTGTAAGCTTGACCGATTTTGGCAATTCTTGCATAATACGTTGCATCAAATATCTTGCGTAAAGCATTATTAATGGCTCTGTGAGACAATGCGGTCACTAAAACTCTTTCGCCTTCTTCAGCAAGTGTTTTAGCTAAATGCGCCAAAACCCAAGTCTTACCAGTTCCTGGAGGTCCTTGTATCAAATGAAAATTCTTAGTCGCATATGCTTTTGCAAATGCTTCTTGTTGACTTTCGTTCAAGTTTAATTTCCTTAATATTTTATCCGCTTTCTTGAATTTTACTTCATCGAATTGCTGTTCTGTTTTATGATTAAGGATGTTTAATTCATGGTTATTGACTTTTCCAATCGCACCTTTTAAAATATGTCTAACATCAACGGTGTCTCTATCCAAAATCCAATTTTGCGTAAAATCCAAATCCGCAAAATTATAACCAAAACCAGCTTCCACAATCAATTGATAACCATCGTCATCAATCACTTTGCAACCGTACACTTCATATTTTGCTAACGGATTTCCTTGATGCAATCTTAAACTATCGCCTGTTCTGAATTTTGAAACATTCTCCGTAAAGGTAATGGCATACTTTTTTTTCTGATAAGTTCGAGCACGAGAATAGCCATTTTGTGGATTAGCATAATCTTCAATTGCCTTAGAACTGCCTCGGTGAAGTTTAATGCTAACTTTTGAAATCGCTTCGCCTGCCTTTACACGCTGTGCTAATGGCTGTTTCCACGTTTCTTGGATTTGCTTAATTTGTGCGTCCGCTTCCTTGTTTATGAATTTGTAAAGTTCTTCTCTGATGTGTAATTTTTTTTTAAATTTTAGAAAAGAGAATAGAGACGAAAGAGCAGAAAAAGTGTTTTTTGAAAATTTATAAAAACGCCATGAAAGGGTAATATTGATTCAAAAAAATAATACCTCTGT
>CAZMEH010001114.1:0-12404 GCA_964564885.1 uncultured Saprospiraceae bacterium
TAACGTTTGTAAATGCAATATAGTTTAATATTTCAGGTGGGATAACATATAAAAATTTGTACTACGACATAAAAATAGATATTTATAACAGTATATACAAATCCAAAGCGTAAAATAATATGTTTAATATTTTAAAAGAGGAATTTTAGTGGTTTGCATTGCTAAACCAGTCATTAAATTATCCATCTAAATAGTCATACTTTTTGGGCTCTCTGATTTTTTGTGGAAAAATAATTTTGTAGAAAATAACGAATAAAAATGCTTTGTCGTTAGCTGTGCACCGTTTACCTATTTTTGAAACTTACATAATAATTTTCAAATAACCACTTTTTTTAAGCAAGTTATATCATTGAGTAGTAATACCTAGTTGGGAAAAATAGGAAAATTAAACTAGGAACTGTCGATAATTAAGTGACAAAAGCGTTACAGATTAAATTAGTTCAAAATTAGATCAATGCAAAACGACAAAATAAAGATCAAGGCAACTGAAATTCTCTCTGATCATTGGTAGACTTTAAACAAGGTAACTTATGGTTATCAAAATAAAGATGGAACTTAGGAAACATTAGAACGGGAAGCCTACGACAGAGGAAATGGTGCAACGATGCTTTTGTACAACAAAGAAAAGCAGACCATCATTCTAACTAAACAATTCCGATTGCCGACCTATATTAATGGTAATGAAAGCGGAATGTTGATTGAAACTTGTGCGGGCTTATTGCATTAGAAAGGAAACGGAAGAAGAAACAGGTTTCAGGGTAACGAAGGTTCAAAAGATATTTGAAGCGTACATGTCGCCAAGTTCTGTTACCGAAATACTTTACTTCTTTGTTGCGGAATATGATTTGGCGATGAAAGTGAGCGAAGGTGGCGGTTTAGAAGAGGAACAAGGAAATATTGAAGTATTAGAATGGGATTTTGAAAAAGGATATCAAATGATTTACTCTGGTGAAATCAAAGATGGCAAGACAATTATGTTATTGCAGTATGCTAAAATTCATAGATTGATTTGAAAACTGAGGTGTCAGGTGCTAGGAGTGAGGTATTAGAAAATAGCGTATAGTTTTTACGTTTTTTACAAAAAACACACCGAACACCTCATTTAAAAATAATTTACATAGCCAAAATGTATCTTAGCGGCTCGGAAGTCAATCGGATTTCCAGATTGTCTACCCATCGCATAACTCATTCGGACAATTCCCGCTGGCGTTCCTAGGCTCAAACCTAGTCCAAAACCCAATGGAAAATCGTTGTTGTAATTTCCAATACTTCTATCTTGCAAATAAGCATAATCGAGAAAAGCGAACAAGTAAGAACTTTGATTTAATAGTAATCTGGGCTCAATAGTGAATATTCCGTAAGCAGAAGCAGAAATACTTTCTTCATCAAAACCTCGCAGCAAACGGTTTCCACCAATTCTATACAATTCATTTTGATATAGAGAATCTTGACTAAATAACAAACCGCCATTCAATGCTGCTTTGACAGTGACTCGGCTACCGATAGGGTAGTAGTAAGCCAAAGTTGCTTCGCTGCTAATCTGGAAAGTTCGAAGCGAAAGGCTATCGTATAAACTTTGAAAATTGAAATTCCTATCCGTTTCATCCACCAAATTCAGAATAGCACTATTCGTTCGTATTTGTTTGATTCCTGCGCCGATTTGAGCTTTTGCTGTATAGCCTTTTTGCGGATTGATCCGATTGTCTAATTGCTGAAACGAATACTCCAAACCCAGTTGCGTATTCAAAACATCTAAGTTATTCGGTAGTGTTTTTGTATTAATAATTTGTTGCTCATTCACAGAAAGAACATTATTTGCCGTACTTTTCCAAAATATTTTAAGGTAATTGTTTCCTTGAAAAAGGTATTGAACGCCAAAGTTCAACTTCGTATCTTGCAATGAAGTATCTCGTCGATAAATATCTAAATTCCCTTCAATTCCAAATGGCAAATTCAAAATATACGGATAAGAAGCATAAGCTTTTAAGCGAGAAGTTTCTGCTTTTAAACGTTGCCAATCAACGCCAATCGCTTTTCCTGTGCCGAATGGATTTTGTAAATCTGCTTGCAAACTACCTGTGATTATTGGTCTTCCTGTAATTTCATTTCTAGGTAATACGCCAACTATAAAGTCAAATCGACTGGCATTTTGTTTTTCTAAAAACAGGGTTATCTTCGCTTTATTACCAGAAAAAATAATGGAAACACTTCGCTTTTCTTTTACAAATGGTAATGCAATGATTCGGCTACGAATTTGTTTTAAAAGGCTTTCATTGTATAATTCGCCTTCTTTAATACCTAAATAATTCTTTAAATAACCTTTGGAAATAGCAATTTCTCCTTCAATATCCAATTTGTCAAACGTGATAAGTTGCTTTTTTTCAATATTCAGTTTGGCAGAAACTTTATCTTCATCAAATGTCAAACGGTCTAACCAAACTCGTGCAAATGGATAGCCATTATTCTCTGTATAAGTCAAAATATCTTGCTTCAATTGATTGATAACCTGAATATCAACCGATTTTTTTTGATAGAATTTTGTTTTAAAACCAACAGCGTCCAATATCTCTTGTTCGACATTTCCATTGACTAAACTCGCCCATTTGAATGGTTCGCCAACAAAAATAAATACATGGTAAGTACTGTCTTGAATGATTAAACTATCAATACTTGCCGTTAGGTAAAATTGTGAATGAAGGTTTTCAATAATAGATTTTAATTCGTTTTGAATGCTGTTTTTTGAAGTGTGTTTGGTTCGATAAGTGAGTTTATCTTTTATAAACTTGATTTCTTTGTCAATAGGTTTTAATGCTAGTTCAAATGACTTTTGCGCTTGAATACTTGTAGTTAAAATAAAGAAAATAATAAATAATAATAGCTTCGCAGCACTCTTTGGGTATCCGACAACTGAATTTATGTTTTTGAATATTTTGAATATTTTACTCATTTATTGCGCTTAACCTAGTCAATTATTTATACTGACTAATGACGGGAATATCAACGGTATATTGGCTAAAATTAAAAAACTTGTTTGGAATTTGTGTGAAATTCCAAACAAGTTTAATTGTATAACGATTTAACTCGCTTATTTATTCAAAAAATATTTTCTAAGGTTGAGTTGATGATAAAAAAATACTTGCCGTCCGTTCGTCCACGAGATTTCGTGGCAAGCTGTCTACCGTTTATTTATTTCCGCCAACACGTCCTGCTTCATCTTCCAAACCTGTTTTACGTTTGCGAGATTTTACGTTTTGATTACCAAAGTTGTAACCAATACTTAAACTTACAAAACGGCTATCCCAACGACCAGAACCTTCTCCACGCAATCCGTTGAAGTCAGAAACGCCATCCCAACCCGATTCGAAAAATACGTCATTGAACGATAATCTTACATTTAATTTATCATCCAAGAACTTACGTTGTAAACCAAAGTTTAAACTCCAACTTGATTCGTATAAAAACACACCGCCCCAAACACCAGGTCCGCCATACCAACCCGAAATTTCGGCTTTGAATTTGTTTGGCAAATCGAATGTATTTTGCATATATAAACTATACGTAAACGCCTGAATATCAACAACGGCACCATTATCATAAACCGCTTGATTGTTCAAATGTGAAGCACTTATATTCGTGTATAAACTCCATTTTTCAGTTACTTGCATCGGTAAACTAGCGTTGAAACTGTAAATAGTTTGCTCTGCTAAATTTTCCCAAGTAATGAAACTTGCACGAGGATCATTTTCGTCTGGTCCAATCAAACGAGTGATTTGGTCAAGCGTTTTACTGTATGCCAATTTGAAATTGAAACGATACGCAAACGTATAACCTAACTCAACGTTATTTACAATCTCTGGACTCAATCTTGGATTTCCTTTTTGGAAAGAGATTTCACTTCCCCGATTATTGAACGGATTCAAAACGCTGTAATCTGGTCGATTGATACGGCGACCGTAGTTTGCCGATACCGAATGTTTAGGTTTTATTTGCCAAGTTACACCAACATTAGGGAAAAAACGCCAGTATTCCTGTTCTACAGGAGGCTCTACCAATGACGGTAAAAATGCTTGTAAATCGCCTGTGGCATCTGTATATTCTGCACGTAAACCAGCCGAAATACCAAAACCTTTTTCAAACTGACGAGTATAATTTACATAACCTGCATAAACCGTTTCATCGTAATTAAACAAATTAGAAGCGGCACTATCTAAAGGCGAAGTAGTGGACAAACCATCGTAAACCAAGAAAGTATTGTCAGAAATAACTTTACTGAATTTTGCACCTACGCCTAATTTTCCTTCTAAAACTGTTTCTTCAAAATCTAATTTAGCCGTATAAATATCAATCTTACTCGGCGTATTAAAGTAATTATTCACTTCCGAAACTAACACATCTCTTTCCAAGTTATTATAATACTGGTTCGGTAATGCTCGCTCTAATTCCGTATTGTAAGTTCCATAATCAAAATCAATATTTAAGCTACGACCAGATTCTCGGTCGTCAAAACGATAATTGACATTATAAGAACTATTCGTACTAATATTTTCAGTTTGGCTATCTGCCACCAAAATACTGTCTGGCGCTGCATCATCTGCCGTAGCAATAGTAATTTGGTTATCCGCACTTGAATTTGAATTAAATTGTCTACCTGATACTAATACACCAATCGTATGATTTTTACCCAAAAAGAAATCCGCACCTAAACGATAATTTCCGCCTCGCGAGTTACGCTCTGTACGGTTCCTTTCCTCCATGAATAGGTCGTTTTGGTAATTATCAAAATTGATAGTATTAAAAGATTCTCCATCAGAAGCACCTAATATCCCAAAAACATTCATCGTTTTATTACGGTAATTTCCAGTTGCACTAATATTATTTCTCATGAATTGACCTTGCGCCATTGTACCTCTTACGCTACCATTTGCACCATGAGCTTTATCACGTTTCATACGAATATCAACAATACCCGCATTTCCTTCTGCATCATATTTTGCGCCTGGACTAGAAATGATATCAATTCGGTCAATCTGGTCAGCAGGAATATTTTTCAAGAAATCACTCAATTCTTGACCGCCTAATGGCAAACGTTTACCGTCAATGTAAACCAGAACGCCTGCACGACCGAGTACATTAATATTATCATTATTATCAACCGTCACGCCTGGAGCTTTTCGCATCAATGCCAAAGCGTCTTCGCCTGTACTGTTGATTGTTCCTTCTACATTAAAAACTGTTCTATCTGCCTTTACTTCTATCAATGCACGAGTTGCAGTAATGGTGGTGGTTGCAATTTCAACATCGCCAGAACCTAAAGCTAAAACGCCTAAATTGACTTGTTGACCTATAATGAGTACAACATCATTTTTGCGAACGTCGCTAGAACCAATATAGGAAGCGACTAAAAAATAATTGCCCGCAGCAAGATTTCTCAACTGAAAAAGCCCTGCGTCATTTGTAGCTTCTACCTTTATTAAGGCAGTATCAGCCGTATTATATAATGCAATATTTGCATAAGCAACCGCATTTTTATCCGCATCTTGAATTTGCCCTTCGATTAATCCCGTTTGCGCTTGAACGACAAAAGCAATGAGTAGAAAAGCTGACGTATATAGTATTTTTTTCATTTAAAGACAGTTTTGATTTTTTTTTTAAAATATAAAATAGCTAAGAATATTAATTTTCCATAGGAGTACTAAATAAATACTCCGCAAAGAACACTTTAAAAAATAGATTGTTTTTATAATTTCGATGAATGACTATAATTGTAGCACAGGTATTTGAAGTAGCACAGGTATTCCTACTTGTGATGCTATTATTGCGACTAATTTTTTCTATGATTACACAAATATCTGCGGCTAATGTCTGCATCACAGGCAGGAATTACGAGATTCTCACTAAGGCTGCGGTACAAGTTGTCTATGCTACTTTTGTGCTAGTTTTTTGCTATTTTTGCACATCAACAAAACATTCAAATCTAGTCCGCAACAATGAATTATTTAACATTAGAGAATATTACGAAATCTTACGGTGAAAAAATCTTATTTGAAGATTTGAACTTTCACGTAGATAAAGGCAACAAAATTGCCTTTGTGGCTAGAAACGGTACAGGTAAATCTACCTTACTTAAAATTGTAGCAGGTCTTGAAGCACCCGAAGGTGAACAGGCTAAAATTTTAGTCAATAAAGACGCTCGCATCGGTTATCTGGATCAAGAACCAGATTTTCATGATAGCTTAACGGCTATTGAGGCGATTTTTGAAGATACTGATAATCCTCAATTGCTTGCGCTCAAAGCGTATGAAGAAGCGATGCTCGAACCCGAGAATGGAGATAAACTGCAAGCTGCGCTGATGTTGATGGACGAGCGAAAAGCTTGGGACATCGAAGCGAATGTTAAAGAAATTCTTGGAGAACTCAATATCACTCGATTAGAACAACCGATTAATGAATTGTCTGGTGGACAAAAAAAGCGGATTGCACTGGCTAAGCTGATTATTGATGACCCAGATTTTTTGATCCTCGATGAGCCTACGAATCATTTGGATTTAGAAATGATTGAATGGTTAGAGGTTTATTTGAAAAGGTCAACTCTAACCCTTTTCATGGTGACGCACGATAGGTACTTCTTAGAACGAATTTGCAATGTCATTATAGAATTGGATGAAGGCGAAATGTATCGCTACAAAGGAAACTATTCATACTATTTGACAAAAAAAGCGGAACGCCAAGATATTACAGAACGTAGTATCGCTCGTGCTAAGCGAATGATGAAAGATGAATTGGTTTGGATTCGTAGAATGCCGCAAGGTCGTGGAACAAAGGCGAAAGCTCGTGTTGATGCGTTTGAAGGCTTGAAAGATCGTGCTTCTAAAAAAGTGTCTAACGATCGTTTTGAGTTTGAAATGAAAGGAAACCGCATGGGTAAAAAGGTGGTTGAGTTGTATAATATCTCAAAAGCTTATGGTGATTTCAAGCTGGTGGAGAACTTTAGTTATAAGTTTTCCCGAGGTGAACGAGTCGGAATTGTTGGTAAAAATGGTGTTGGAAAATCTACTTTCCTTAAAATCTTAACGGAAGAATTAACATTAGATAGCGGGCGCATGCAAAAAGGTTCGACTATCAAAATTGGACATTATAAACAAGACGGCATTCAACTCAGCGACGACAAGCGAGTGATTGAAGTCATTAAAGATATTGCGCCTTATATTCAAATGGGCGATGGTAGTAAGATTTATGCGAAGCAATTTCTAGAGCGTTTTCTATTTGATGAAGATAAGCACTGGACTTATGTTTCTAAATTAAGTGGTGGTGAACGTCGTCGATTATATTTGTTGACTGTCTTGATGGAAAATCCAAATTTCCTTATTCTTGATGAGCCGACGAATGATTTAGATATTTTGACTTTAAATATCTTGGAAGAGTTTTTAATGGAATTTGGTGGTTGTTTGGTGATGGTTTCTCATGATCGTTATTTCATGGACAAGCTAGTTGACCATTTATTTATCTTTGAAGGTGATGGAAAAATCAAGGATTTCAACGGTTCTTATCAAGAATATCGTGTTATTGCCAAAGAGAAAGAAATAGAAGATCGCCGCATTGAGCGAGAACTCAAAGCGAGTAAATCAAATAAAAGCAATAACCCGACTAAAGCACCGAAGGTTGTAAAAGTTGAAGTACCTAAACCTGATGCTCGAAAACTCACTTATCAAGAACGTAAAGAACTCGGTAAGATTGAGAAAACTATCGAAAAGATAGAAAGTAAAAAGGTGAAAATACACGAACAATTTAACGATACTTCGCTGGAAGGTGGCGCTATTCAAAAACTGTCTATTGAATTGGGCAAATTGGAAGCTGAACAAGAAACGCTTGAAGATCGTTGGTTGGAGTTGTCTGAATTTTCTTAGTTTTTTAGAACAGAGAAGAGAGAACGCCTTTCAGGCTGAGAGAAGAGAGAATTTTTGAAGTAGCAATTTTATAACTATATTTTTTTAAAAAAAGGAAATGGATAATTTAGTTTCAGAAATAAGTAATCTTATTAAAGATTTTCATCAGGAATTAGAAAGTCATTTGCCTGCTTTAGAAAAAGAGATTGAGGTTTTGATTGTAAATAAAAATGCAAAACCAATAGAGATTGAACGTTACTTGGATACTTTTTTATCTTTATCTCAACATGGAATAGGTAATAACCTTTTTGTAAAATTACTAGAATACTATAAAAATATTGATGCTGAAGGTGCTAGATTTTATTGGGAAGAATATGATAAACTTTAAGATTAATTAAGTGAAAATCAAGGGTCGGACGCTTTCAAAGTATCCGACCCTTAGTTTTATTATTAGATTTAAAATGGATTACTGTGAGCAGGATTCGTAATAAACTCTGTATCTGTCAAAGTTTTCAAAAACTCAATAATATCAATTTTGTCTTGTGCGGTTAATTGTAAACCGACTTGACCTTGTTGTTGAGCTTGAGAATAAGGTGCAGCGAGATTGGCATCTAATGTTGGAGAAGTTTGAACATGTTCATTATAATGGTCAAGTACTTCTTCTAGTGTTGCAAATCTTCCATCGTGCATATACGGTGCGGTTAATTCTATATTACGCAAGGTTGTCGTTCTAAATTTCCCTTTATCATTATTGAAACCCGTTACACCGCCGAAGCCTAAATCTAGGAAATCATTGACTGAGTTAACAGCATCTAAACCATTATTTCGATAAGTATTATTGGTAAATAATTCTGAATTATGGCAATGGGAACATTGAGGATCATCTCCTAGTACGTCAGAACCACTAAAAAATAGTGCTTGTCCTCGTGTTGCAGCTTCTGATAAACTAGGTCGAAATGCAAAAGAATCTAATCCATAACCTAAAGCCTGATCTCGTTCTGAACGATAAGAAACTAAGGAACGCATGAATTGCGACATTGCTTTAGTTGCCAAATCCTTGTCAATTTCACTAGACCATTCTACACCAAATGCCTTACGAAAATGCTCTTGATACATTTTATTGCGACGAAGTTTTGTTTCCACATTAGTCCAAGTATCGTGCATTTCGATAGGATTCTCGATAGGTTCTTCTGCTTGTATTTCTAAACTAGCCGATCTTCCATCCCAGAAAAAGCCATTCGTATTGAAGCCTAAATTGACAATAGACATGGAGTTTCGAGTGCCTGCAATTCCGTCAATTCCTGTACTTACAGCCAAACCATCTGTAAATGCAAATTGCTGAAAGTGGCAACTAGAACAAGATTGAGTGCTATCGGCTGACAAAATCGGATCGTAAAAAAGTCTTCTTCCCAATTCTACACCTGCTTCCGTCATTGGATTGTCCGAAGGGATTTCCATTATTGGAAAATTAGGCGAAATGATTGGTTTTGCACCTGTCGCACTTGGAAGTGCGTAATTGACAGGACTATATGAGATTGTAGTCAAATCTGTATCAGGATTAATCTCGTCTGGATCACAGGCTCCAAAAATTAATAAAGTAGCTAGTATGCCTATCGAAAGTATATATTTCATATCCGGTTGTTTATTAGAAATTGGATTCTATTTCTTAAACGTATAAATAGGATACTTTGATTAGAAGTTGTAAGAATGAAGTGTTTTTTTTATTGAAAAAGTAAGAATCGACTTCTAGGTTTCCTTTTAAAACGCAAAAAGGGTCGGACGCTTTCAAAGCGTCCGACCCTTAATCTCAATAAGTGGCAAGATTAATTATTTCAAAAATTCTAAACTCTTGCTTACAAAATTGGTCAAATCAGCACCACGAAGCATGTTCTGATTCAATAAAGCCAAATTGTATAAATGCTTCACAAAAGCACCTTTTTCAGCATCATCATCCATCCCTAGCAATTTGTCTGTAATCAAGGTATGATTAGAATTGACCACAACATTATATGTTTCAGGCAATCCAGAAACATCCGTTCCTTGCATTCTTGACATCTCTTGCATACGACGCATAAACTCAGACTTCGTGATCACAACAGGCATATCTTCTGGAGAAAGTGCCGTCAATGAAACCGTAGCAGATGTACTATCTACTTGACCTTCAAAGATTGCTTTTACTTCTTCCTGAATATCGTCTGTAAGAACGCTTTCACGTTTTTCGTCTTTGTCGACTAACTTGTCAATCGTATCTGCATCAACACGTTTGAAAGTAACATTGTCACCAATTTTATACTCAATGTGTTGAATGAAATGACTGTCTAAAACAGTATCAAACTCAACTACATCATAACCATAACCTTTTGCAGACTTGATAAAACTATCATGGTCAACAGGATTATTACTGTACAAAAGAACTGTTTTACCGTCTTTGTCCGTTTGAGTATCTTTTATTTTCTCTTTGTATTCTTCTATTGTAAAATGCTCGTTATCAACATTTTTTAGCAAAACAAAAGCTTTTGCTTTCTCTGCAAATTTCTCTTCTGTAATCATACCGTACTTAACGAAAGTACCAATATCTTTCCATTTAGCTTCGTAGCCTTCCCGATCACTTTTGAATAATTCATGCAACTTATCAGCTACCTTACGAGTAATGTAAGAAGTGATTTTCTTCACATTTCTATCACTCTGTAAATAACTTCTTGAAACATTCAAAGGAATATCTGGAGAATCAATCACACCATGTAATAGTGTCAAAAACTCAGGTACAATCTCTTTTACCTCATCCGTTACGTACATCTGATTAGAGTACAATTGGATTTTGTTTTTCTGAACCTCTAAGTTATTCGTCAACTTAGGAAAATATAAAATACCCGTTAAGTTAAACGGAAAATCAATATTCAAATGAATCCAGAACAATGGTGGACGGCTACCAGGATACATTTCCTCGTAGAAATTCAGGTAATTTTCTTCCGTCAATTCTGCTGGCAATTTGCGCCATGCAGGATGCGTATTATTAACCGCTTCCTCTTTGTAACGAATCTCAACAGGTAAGAATTTACAGTATTTTGTCAATAATTCCGTAATACGATTATCTTCCAAATACTCTACACTTTCATCGTCAATATGTAAAACGATGTCCGTTCCTCTAAAGTCTTTTTCGATTTCTTCTAAAGTATATTCTGGATCGCCAGTACAAGACCATTGAACAGCAGTACCGCCTTTGTAAGACTTCGTACGAACGTCAACTTTCTTCGCTACCATGAAAGAAGAATAGAAACCTAGACCAAAATGACCAATGATACTAGAGTCTTCCCCTTCATACTTTTCAAGAAATTCTTGCGCACTAGAAAAAGCAACCTGATTAAGGTATTTCATCACTTCTTCTTCGTTCATACCGATACCTCGATCACGAATAGTAAGTGTTTTTGCTTCGCTATCCAATAATATTTCAATATGAGTATCGCCAACCTCGCCTTCTACTTCACCTCTATTAGCTAAGGTTTTTAACTTGGTAGTTGCATCTACTGCATTAGCAATTAATTCTCTTAAAAATATCTCTTGATCAGAATACAAGAACTTTTTAATAATCGGAAATATGTTTTCCGTTTGTACCGAGATACTACCTTTTTGCATAATCTAGTCTTTTTGTTTCTATATTAAATTTGTATCTGAATATTAATTACTACTCAAATACAAGCCTATTAATCAAATTTTAAAAAATTGCTCAAACATCAAACTCCAAAGTATATGCCATGAGCGTTTCACTGTCAATTTGTCCGTTATATTGATTCTATCATGTATAGTTGTCTTTGCTAATTGTCATAACGGCAACAATTTTTGTATTTCGGAGTCTTCAAATGAATGATTGATTAAAATGGACTTGATATACAGTTATTTCTTGATTTGCGGTATTAGTTTTTTTGTAACAAAATAATTTAAAAAACAATAACATGTCACAAAATACTTTTGTTTATATTTTTTAAAAATAGCCTGCTGTTCTATACTTGTAATCGAAAACAAGATTAAAGGAAGTATTATTCAATATTAAATATGCAAGCCACGAAAGGAGATAAGTTAGAGAATATAATGACTAGGTTCTATTATAAACAAAAAGAGCTTTATTTTCAAATTATCCTTCAATTGGCGGGAAAAGAAGTCATTTATAATGAATACAGAGATTATATGACCTATAAATCACAGCTACAAAACCTAGTGAAAATTAAAGAATCGAACGGAACATTTCATATGGAGTCAAAATATAAATTAATCATTGGTTAATAAAGATTAATTTACTTTGCTTTTGAGAAAGGTTGGAGTGGGTGGAATTGACCCACTGCTTTTGTCAAAAAAGGTCAAATGCTATAAAGCGTTTGACCTTTTTTTTGATAAAGAACATGTTTAAAAATGACCAATTATTTTCCATATTTATTATCTAGTTATCAATTTTTAGTTGATGCGTTTTTGCTTTTCCCTGCTTTTTTAGTAGTTTTTTATAATTTGGTACTGGTTTTTTAGGAGTAG
>CAZMEH010001115.1:0-2848 GCA_964564885.1 uncultured Saprospiraceae bacterium
AATTATTTAATAATAAATCTTTATTGGTAAAAAGGTGTCTGATGTCGGAAGAATAGGCTGATTATTAATGCTTTGTTTTTTATTACACCTAACTACTGTGCTTGACACCTTTATTGAAAATTTTGTATAAAAAATAAACGGATCTGATTCCATAAAAAAGCTGAAACAATCTATCTTTTTGAGAAATGGTTGGTATATACAAAAAAAGGGTGAAGCATTTCGCTTCACCCAAATTCTAAACTTACTTATTTACTAATTATTTTTTATCTAATTTGATTAAAAAGGACAATTATCACATTTATCTATTCTTCTAATCTTTTGAGGTTTCTTAGAACTAGCCGAGAATTGTTTGCCATCAACTGTTCCAACTACTCTAAATTCTGTACGTCTATTACGTTGATGATCGTCTTCTGAACATCTAACTTCGTCTACACAATCGTTTGTTGGATCTGTTTCACCATAACCAACATAAGTCAAACGCTTTTTTTCAATTCCACTAGTAATCAAATATTCAACGACTGATTTTGCTCTAGCTTCAGATAATTGCTGATTGTATCGGTCAGAACCTCTAGCATCTGTATGAGAACCAATTTCTACAATAATGGTAGGATTTTCAGTCAAAATTGTAATCAATTCAGACAATGGTTCTTCTGCATCTTCTCTGATATATGCTTTATTGAAATCATAGTAAACATGCTCAAGAACAAATGGCACAGACGGCATAGGTGTAAATTCATCAACAAAACTTTCACCATTAGGATTGTTTCCATTTCCACCAGCAAAAATTGGATCTTGTGGATTTTCTACATATGGAGTTAACTTCAAATTTTGTACGAACTCCTTAGAAACATTTTTACCTCTAGTACAAATATCTGTTTTAATCACATCAGCTAAATAACCTTCTTTTTCAGCTTTTACCCTGAAACAGCATTTAGTTTCTAACTCGAAAAAGTAATTTCCCTCTGCGTCTGTAGTTGCTGTTGCATAATCTACATCACAATCATTAGCAAGTGTAACAATTGCTCCTCCAACTGGAAAACCTGTTTCTTTATTCGTTACGACGCCTACTAAGTTAAATTCTAGTGGTTGAGATAATGGAATTCTAGCGATCATTGTTTCGCCAGATACTTTATCCTTAGTACAAAGCTCTTGAATGTTATCAGTATAAGCTTCCATACTTGCTGAAAACTTACAACATTCTTTAGTCGGCATCTGAATAGTTACTTTACCATTTGCATCTGTTTTGTATGCAAACTCGCTACAAGCGTCAAATACATTCGCATTTGGGATTGGAGCACCAGTATTTTCATCAAAAACAAAAATCTGAACATCAACAATATTCAATTTGAATGCATAAATATCATCATCTCCAACACCACCTGTGCGGTCAGAAGAAAAATAACCAAATGTTTCATCATCATTTAAAGAAACACTAAAGTCATCCGCATTAGAATTCAGAGGTGCGCCCATATTGATAATAGATCCAAATACGCCATCTTCATTCTGTGCATAATAAATATCTAAACCACCTAAGCCTAATTGACCATCAGAAGAGAAGTATAATTTATCAGAAATATGATAAGTTGGAAAAATTTCATTTCCTTCTGTATTAATTCTAGGTCCTAAATTGACAGGCGGCGACCATTGACCGTTGTCATAACGTGTCAAGTATAAATCCATTCCACCAAACCCACCTGGCATATCAGATGCGAAATACATTGTTTGTCCGTCAGGTGTAACCGTCGGGTGAGCAACAGAATATTCATCGGAGTTGAAAGGAAACCCTTTCATATTGCCCCATTTACCATCAACAAGATCAGCTTCAAATATTTTTAAACGTACGATACCATCATCATCTCTATTTGTTTGACCTTCATATACATTATTACGTGTAATAAATACTTTGTTGAAGTCTCTAGAAAAGAAAAATGGTCCATCGTGGTATTTTGTATTTAATTTCTTTTCATACTTTTCTGGGTCTCTTTCGTATGTAAACTCGAAGTTAGGTGCATCTAAAGTATCAATTGCCGTGAAATACATATCTAAGAAAGGCTTACCAGTCCAAGTGTGTGTGCGTGATTTCCAAGAACCTTGATCTCTTTCAGATGCGAAAACCATCCCATTCCTATAAAAAGTAGGTGCGAAATCATCCATTTTTGTATTGAATGGTAAAGACTCAATTTCATAAAAACGACTTCTTGCAGTATTCAAATTACGAACCATGTTGGTTTCGCAAGTTTGAGCCAAAAGGCGTCCACGCCAATCGTCTGGCACACCTTTAGAATATTGCTCGAACCATTCTTTTGCTAAATCACATTTGCCGTTAGCTTGAAGAGCTTGTCCATAATACAATTTGTAAACAGGCTTAGCGTCTGGAAGATAAACAATCTGTCCATACCAAAACTCTGATTCCGCAGTGTTTCCAATTTTACGATAAGCATCCGCTAAATTGATTTTAGCTTCATCACTTTCCGCTTTATCAAGAATTTCGAGATACATTGAAATTGCTTGCTGGAAGTTCAATTGCCTATATTCTCTGTTGGCACGTTGAAGTTTTGTCTTTTGCGCCATTGCACCACTTGCTAAAAACAAGCAAGCCAAAAAGGTAAGTAATAGTTTAGAGTATTTCATAGTTAGCTAAATAAGTTAAGTAGATCAAGTTTATTCAAGAACTATATACGTAAATTATCGTGCCATATTTTAAATATATTTAATTTTTTATTTGTGACAGCTAAAAAAACTACTTTTCTATAAAAAATGAGTTGTATTTATACAGCTGTTTTTAGAATATAATTCCATTTAGCCCAAATACACAAACAAAACAAAGTCTATATATATCAATGGTTTC
>CAZMEH010001116.1:0-3066 GCA_964564885.1 uncultured Saprospiraceae bacterium
ATACTTCACGTGCGAAACGTTATAATTAGTAATTTTTAATTCCGAAAGAGTTTGAAAGATGGAACAAAAAATAAACGTGAAAGAGGTTTTGGAAACATTTGGTAATGCTATTGATAAATTGGAATCAGTTTTTCAACCTTAGCTGCTGTCAGGTAAAGAACGGGTTAATATAAGTAAATAACTAAGCGAAGTTATTCGTTTAGATTTGAAAATGAAACTACAATATACTGGTAATCGTAAATCTAAAATCTAAAACCGTAAATGTACTTCATGCAATTAAAAAACACAATACCTTATCTCAGAATAGTCAATATTCAGATAAAATATTGTGTTTTTTTGTTGCTAATACTCCTACTTTCTTGTGCTCAAAATGACGATTATCAATTAGAAATACCTACGCATTTTCCAGAAATCGTCATTCCCGCAGATAATCAATTGACCGCTAGTCGAGTTGAATTAGGTCGATTATTATTTTTTGACCCGATGCTTTCCAAAGATTCTACCGTGTCTTGTTCTTCTTGTCATTTTCAGAAATTTGCTTTTAGTGATAGAATTCCATTGAGCGTTGGCGTCAATGGCGGAAAGACAAAACGCAATTCTCCAAGTTTAATAAACGTAGCTTACACGCCTTTATTAATGAAAGACGGCGGCGTTACTTCATTAGAAAAACAAGTAATTTCACCATTGGAAAATCCAAATGAAATGGGTTTTCAACTGAAAGCTGCTGCCGATAGAATGGCGGAAAGTATATTGTATCAGCGCATGAGCTTAAAAGCTTATGAACGAGAATTTACACCTTACGTTCTAGTTAGAGCATTAGCCGCTTTTCAGCGAACACTTATTGGAGGAACGTCTAAATATGATAAATATCTACAGAAAGATGAGAAAAAAGCATTGCTTTCGGCTTCAGAATACCGAGGAATGAAATTGTTTATGAGCAATAAAACGAACTGTTCTACTTGTCACAGCGGTGTTTTATTTACGAATTTTGAGTTTGAAAATAATGGAATATACGAAAACTACACAGATGTCGGTCGTGCAGGAGTGAGTTTAAAACAAGAAGATAAGTTTAAGTTTCGAGTTCCATCTTTACGAAATATTGAACTGACTACGCCTTATATGTTTGACGGAAGTTTGAAAACATTAGAAGAAGTGATTGAACATTATAATAGCGGTGGAAAAAATAATTATCAACAAAACTCATTGATTCGACCTTTGAATCTAACCAAACAAGAACAATCAGATTTAGTAAGTTTTTTAAAAGCATTAACGGACAAATAAAATATTTGAGGTATCTGATACTTGGTTTATTTCAGATGATTTAAAAACTCTTCCACCACTTCTTTCAATCGTTCATCCTTCTTCAATTGATAACCAGAATAATTTTTAACTTGAAGTAATGCATGTTCCAAATCAATAGAATTTTGTTCTTGCAAATGATAAATCCCTTGTTCTTCAAAACGCTTAGCTAAATATTCTTGCTCTGTTTGCCCAGGCGTCGGAATCAAAACCGCTCGTTTTCCTAAAACCACCAAATCCATAATAGTGCTGTACCCAGATCGAGTTACAATCACATCACTAGCCAGAATCGCTTCATTCAATTCAGTTGTAGTCATAAAATTCTGAATAGTCAAATTGCCAATTTCTACCGTTTTATTCTGCTCTTCTGTTTTTCCTTTTATTAATAATGTTTTTAATGGTAATCTGCTCGCTTGCTCAATGAGTTTTTCTTCTAAAATAGTGCGCTGAGGTTCTGGACCCGATAAAATAATGAGCACATCATATTTTTTTGATGTTTCATAATACTTCATTCGAGTCAATGCGCCAAGATATTCAAGGTTTTTCAAACCAATATTTTTCGATAAATTTCCACTAAGACTATCTTTTTCTATTTCAAAATCAGGAACCCAACAAGCATCAAAACGCTGAATAAATTGTTTATTAAAGAAATTAACCTGCGGCTGCACCAAATTACTAGGAATTTGAATATTCAATTGATGCGTAATAAAAACAGAATAAACTTGCGAACTATTACAACCAAAACGATTATCAGAAATGATAGCATCTATTTGATACCCTTTGATAATTTTTTGAATAGCTTTGTGTTCAGTCACAATAGCTTTGATGATCTTAGGTAATTGAGGCGCAATATTACGCATCATATTATGGGACTTATACGTAATATCATAAGGCGGCAATTTTAGAATTGTTAACTCAGGATATTCTTTGGACAACAAATGAAAAGCTCTGCCATCGGTAGCAATAATGACTTCCGCATTTTGTTTCAACAGTTCGTTAATAATTGGCATACAACGAGTTGCATGCCCTAAGCCCCAGTTCAAAGGCGTGATTAATATCCGTTTCAAATACTTTTAATTTTTGTTCTAGCGTTGAATAAAGATTGATACTTGAACGTTATTCTTTTTTAAGTGTAAGAAATTAAAGTTCATATTATCATTCAATCCCGAGATCTATCGGTATCAAAAATAAACACTACCATGAAGAAAGTGAGAAATCTAGTCATTATATTTAGTTTATTAATGTTTGTTGGCAGTTTAACGAGCTGCACAGGTTCAAGAGGTGCTTCAAGAGGTGCAAAAAAACATAAGACTAAAAAGAAAAGAAGATGCGATTGTCCAAAATGGGGCGACGTGAATCAAGGTAATAAAAATGAAGTGATTGCTTTTGGTCCCGATACCTATCGGGATTGCATATCGCTTTAGATTATAGTGATTGGTTAATTTAAAACAAACAATTAACTACAAATAAGATTGTTGTATTTTATCTATTGCACCGTGCTTTAGCTCGGTGAATACGATTAAAAAATAAGCTGGCTTTAGCCAAACATTGTATTGTGTTGGGCTAAAGCCCGTATTTTTTCTCTTTTAAATCACCGAGCTAAAGCACAGTGCAATAGAGTTTATTCCTTAAATAGAATCTAACCGTTATGAAACAGCTTATCATATTATTGACTGTATTATTGACCGTTTCTAGCGTCAATGCACAAGAAGGAATTGCAGACCGAAAACAATTCAATGCTGCGGTCATGTATCACACGCAAGGCGA
>CAZMEH010001117.1:0-15819 GCA_964564885.1 uncultured Saprospiraceae bacterium
GGAATTTCTGTAACAGAAGGGTCTATATCCCAAAGCAATAAATACGAATTTGGGTCATTTGTTGTATTTGTCGGATCTGGATAGTGATGCATAGTAATAGCTAAAGCTCCTGTTCCATCTGGAATATTTGACCAAGTTAATGGTATAGAATTTTCAATGTCGTTGACCTTGTCTTCACATTTATATTCATCTAATAATTCGTCATTTTCAATAGCAACACTAGTCAAAGTGAATGTTCCTGTTTCAACGGTTTCTTCATCACAACTGCTAAATAATAAGAGTACAGCAAGTAAACTACAAGTAATTTGTCTCATTTTTTTTAATTTTATACACGTTCCTAAGATCTTATTTAATAAGTTCTTGATTCTATTTTAGTAGGACGAATGTATTTTTCAAAACTTGCGCTTATTTCTCTAATTTTAAACAAAAAAAATCGCAACTCATTGTTAAAAACAACGAATTGCGATTCTGAAAAAAAAGTGCCCACGAAAGGAGTCGAACCTTCACGTCCACTAAAGAACACAAGGCCCTCAACCTTGCACGTCTACCAATTCCGTCACGTGGGCAAAAAAGATATTATGTCATCCTAAAAACTGTGATAGTTTCCAAAACGTTCCGCAAAGATAGAATTTATTTTCTTTTCTTCTAATGGAAACTTACGTTTACTAAGTTTTATGATGAGTCACAGAAGAACAAGTGATCGATTTTTAGTCTTGTACGAGGATAAAGTTTACTAAACCTCAAAGGTTTAGTAAACTTAGTTCGTTACTTAAAACACTTATTATTAATCTATACTTTTTTAATATCTTGATTTTCGAGTACCATTTTTTCGGCACCTTGAATACCTGCTTTGAAAATCGCCTGTCCTAATTGCTCAGAAGTGATAAGCATGGAAGGGAGAATATTTTTCAAAAACGGATATAGTTTCCTTGAAACTCGGTACATCAAGTTTGGTTCTTCTCTTTGCTCAACAGGATAAATATACGCTGGGCGGAAAATATACAAATTGCCAAAACCTTGTTTGATTAAGTAATTTTCAGCCATGCCTTTGTATTTTGCAAAAGGAACTCGGCTCTTTTCGGCCTGGTCTGCACCTTGTCCGCTTAATAGACAGAAAGTAGCCTTTGGACTTTTTTGCTTTAAAGCATCAGCGAAAATCGTTGTAAAATCAACCGTGATTTGCTTAAACTTATCATCTGGAACTGCGCCTGAATATGCGCCGATACAAAAATAAGCCGCATCTATATTTTCAAAATGAGATTCTGCACCTTCGTAACTCATAAAGTCAGGATGAATGACTTCTTCCAACTTTGGATGATTAACACCAGATGGGCGTCTGACCATAGAAGTAATTTTCCCAATCTCAGCACTATTTAGACATTCACGCAAGACGATTCCTCCAACCATTCCTGTCGCTCCTGTTATGATGACGTTTTTCATTTTATTATTATTTGTAGCTTCCTAATATTTCGATAAACTTACTCATTTTCAATCACTAAGTTTCAACGAACTAAGATAATTGAAGATTCACAGCGTGTTAGATTTAAATAATCAATTATTTTAACCTTTTTTTTCCATAAAATATCCTTTCTTTGACTTAGAATACAGATTTATAAAAACATGTTACGAAAAATAATATATTTAAACTTGAAAAATAAGTATATTTGGAAAACTGTTACCTATTTATAGATTTAAAGTCTAAAAAATACTTGTGGCGACTTGTCCCGATTACTCGGTGATAATTTGCTATGGAATTGACAAATTTTTAGATTACCTATTAAAACATCATTCCTATTGTTATTGGTGAAGTTAGCCAAAGAATATTCCTGTTTTTTATGATTTATCACAACACATTTTTTCGATTAAAATATATGAGAGCGAGTATAATCATTATAATATTATTAATGTTAACCAGTGTTCCCGTTGGTATTGGGAGTATTTTTCCTATTGATAAAGTCAATGAGGACGAAAACCGAAAACAGGAGGATGCTTGGGTAGCGCAAAAGTTCAATTCGATGACCGAATCTGAACAGGTTGGGCAATTGATTAATATTCGAGCACACTCAAACAAGGGCAGTAGCCATATTGCAGAAGTTTCAAACCTCATTAAAAAATATGATGTTGGTGGCTTAACTTTCTTTCAGGGAACGGCAAATAAGCAAGCGCAATTAACGGAACGTTACCAAAAATTAGCGAAGAAAGTACCTTTGATGATTTCTATTGATGGCGAATGGGGCTTAGGAATGCGCTTGAAAAGTTCGACCGTTTCTTATCCTCGTCAGTTGACGCTTGGCGCAATTCAAGACAATAAGCTGATTTATAATATGGGAAAAGAAATTGCTCGTCAATGTAAACGCATTGGTGTTCATGTCAATTTTGCGCCTGTTGTCGATGTTAATAATAATGCGAATAATCCAGTTATCAATGATCGTTCATTTGGTGAAGACCGAAACAATGTAGCTTCAAAAAGCTATATGTACATGAAAGGGATGCAAGATGGCGGCGTGTTGGCTTGTGCAAAACACTTTCCTGGTCATGGTGATACGGATGCTGATTCTCATCACGAATTACCCGTGATTTATCATAATAAAGAAAGACTCGATAGTATAGAATTATTTCCATTCAAAGTATTGGCGCAGCACAATGTTGGAAGTATGATGATTGCGCATTTGTCAATTCCTGCTTTGGATAATACGCCGAATCAACCTTCTTCTTTATCAAGAAAAATCGTTCATGACTTATTACAAAAGAAACTAGGTTTTGAAGGTTTGGTATTTACGGATGGTCTCGAAATGGGCGGTGTTCGTAAGTATTATAAAAATGGCCAACTAGAAGTTAAGGCATTACAAGCTGGAAATGATATATTATTATTGCCTCCTAGCGTTTCAACGGCGATTAAAGCGATTAAAGCGGCATTGCAAGACGGAACACTCAATAGAACGGAGTTTGAACACAAAGTAAAAAAAGTACTTCACGCAAAATATCGTTTAGGTTTAAATAGTAGACCAATAATTTCTACTCAAAACCTATATTCTGATTTAAATAACACTACTGCTTACAATATTAAAAAAGAACTTTTTGCGAATGCTTTAACGGCTGTGCGTAATGATAGAAATATTTTACCATTGCCAAGGGCGAATAATCAAAAATTAGCAACATTAAGTATTGGAAAAGGTAGCAAAACAACTTTTCAAAAAGAATTAGATACTTATTCAAAAGGGATTAAGCACTATTATTCTGGTCACAGTATTTCTTCTTCTCGTGCAAGATCGCACGTTCGCTCCTTGAAAAAATACAATAATGTTATTGTCAGTTTTCATAGAATGAGCAAATCTTCTCGCAAAAACCACGGAATTTCAAAAAACGTTACTAAGTTCTTAAATGACCTTAAGGAACATACAAATGTGATTGTTGTCGTTTTTGGAAATCCTTATAGCTTGAAGAATTTTGATAATATCAATTGCTTATTAGAAGCATACGAAGAAAATAGTATTATTGAAAAAATAACAGCAAAAGCAATTTTTGGTGGTTCAAAAATAGTTGGACGCTTGCCTGTGACGGCTTCTTATAAATCCAAATTCGGTGATGGAGTTGATGTTGGCGGTTCTCAAAAACTACAATATTCTGATCCGTCCGTAGTTGGTTTAGATGTTAAGGTTTTAAATGAAATTGATGAGATTGCAAAAGATGGTATCAAAGGTGGTGCAACGCCAGGGATAACGGTTATGGTCGCAAAAAATAATAGAATTGTTTATCATAAATCATTTGGTCATCATACTTACAGTAAATATACCAAAACGCAAAAAGATGATATTTACGATATGGCATCGGTGACTAAAATTTGTGCGACGACTATTTCGGTCATGAAATTATATGATCAAGGTAGAGTTGATATTAATAAAAGACTAGGTGATTATATTCCTGCTTTGAAAGGAACAAATAAAGCTAATTTGCGCATCAAGGATGTCATGGCGCATCGGGCTAAATTGAAAGCATGGATTCCTTTTTATAAGGAAACGGTAATTGGTGTAAAATACCCGACTTACAGACCAAATATCTATTCTAAAACGCCATCTGATGATTATTGCATGCAAGTAACAGCTGATTTGTTTATGCACAAAGACCAAGCGCAAAAAGTCAAACAAGCAATTTACGACTCTGAATTGCGTAGTAAATCTGGTTATAAATACAGTGATTTAGGTTTTTACTTGATGCGTGATTTGGTGGAAAGTGTCAGCGGTCAGAAGTTTGAAGATTACGTTCAAAAAACGTTTTATGAGCCGATGGGTTTAACTACGGCGGGTTTCAACCCGGCAAAACGTTTTGGCGTTTCTCGAATTCCTCCAACGGAAGATGATAATTATTTTAGAAATGAAGTAGTGAAAGGTTACGTTCACGATATGGGCGCAGCGATGCTGAACGGTGTAAGTGGTCACGCAGGTTTATTTGCAACGACAGAAGATATTGCTACGATTATGCAAATGCTATTGAATAATGGCGTGTATAATGGTAAGGAGTATTTCAAACCGTCAACCGTGAAAACGTTTACAACTCGTCATCCAAATAGTAAGCGTCGTGGAATTGGTTTTGATATGAAACCGCTTGGCGCAAAGAAAATTACCAATATTTCAACCATGGCTTCTTCGCAAGCTTTTGGACATTTGGGCTTTACAGGTATTATGACTTGGGCTGACCCGAAACATGATATTGTCTATGTTTTCTGTTCTAATCGTACTTTTCCTTCTATGAATAATAGAAAGTTAATGAACATGATGACTCGTCAGAAAATTCAAAGTCAGATTTATAAAGCGATGAAATAAGAGATCGCTTCGCTGTCAGAAGTCAGATCATTCGCTTTGCCTGCCTGTCGGCAGACAGGCTCATTGTCAGAGGTCGGATTAAAGTTAGTTAGCCGATTATGTTTTATTTTTTGAAGAATTCTCTGACAGAGAACGAAGTGAACGATCTGACAGCGCAGCGATCTGACTTCTGACAGAAAAGCGTTCTCTCTTCTTATTCTATAATGACGATCTTATCTCTAATCGTTCCTTCCTCTGTATTAATTACTAAAACATACATTCCTGCTGAAAGCGAACTAGTTGCTAATCGGTGATTATTAAAACCTTGTTGTAATTCAATATTTTCTTGCTGCACCAATTGACCATTTGAGCTGAATAACATCACCTGCGCATCTAGTGTCTTTTCTACAACCAAATCAATATTGATGAGTTGTCCACCATTGATTAGATTTGGATAAACACGATATTGTTCAATGCTTTTTACATCTTGAATAGACGTCAAATCAGCCGTTACAAACTGGAAGCTTTGTGATTTTGAAGCGCAAGTATAACCTTGGTTGAATGGTTTTACACGCCAGTAAAGTGTTCTGTTATTAAATAATTGACCAACCGTAGCAGTCGTATCTGTTGTCAACATATCCGCAATTATAATAGAAAAATTTGGAGTAAGACTGACTTCAAATGCGTAGTGTGTCGCTCCATCAGCATGTGACCAATTAAAATCAACGGCTAGATAATTCACAATCTCACCTTGTGTAGGATAGTTTTGCGTAATTGGCTCTGTAATGGTATCTCTAGTTGGATTTTGATTATACAAATAACTGCTTTTAGTTGCAAAAATATTCGCACGCATCGCTGCAATCTGTTCTACCGAAAAATTAGCACCGCAAGCATCATTTGCATATGCCATAAAATTGGTCGCATCCGCTTTGAAATCTACGTTATTTGGATCTTTCAATTGTGTCAGACTTAATCCATTCGCATCACAATTCCAACCGCCTGATGTCAAATAATCTGGCTTTGTATCACAAAAACCATCTGCCGCAAAGGTACAGTTTGAACCATCCATCAATTCTACAAAAGCCGTATCAAGGATAGTTGTATCTGCGCTATTGTGCCAAGTTGGCTTGAAGGATGTGTAATTATAAACAACTTGTGTCGGTGTTGGAGTCGAGTAACTATACGGATTGCCTTCCCAACCCAAAAATGGATGCTGAACCGATAAATTGTGTCCAATCTCATGTGACCAAACGTGTCTACCTGGACTCAAAAAAGTCTTGCCAATGGCAACCGCTTTAGCCGAAGGTAGATTATAACCTGCGTTTCCTGCTGGATTAGAAACGATATAATTATTAATCGTATTCGGAATATTATTAGCCATCATCATTTGGTAACCTGAAAGGATTGCACTATGATTATTCCATGCTGAACTATCAATGTAATTAAAATTTCCTTCGATATAATAAAGGATATGAGCATCTGAAACCGCAAAGTCATCATTTAATTGACAAATACCATCTAACGTCTTCATGATTGAAGTATGACCTGCTCCATTGTCATTTCCTAAGAGATGAATCGTCAATGGCATATAGAGAACTGTATCTGCACCAGATCTGTAATGGTGTGGATGGCGTTGATAATCTTTTAGCCAATCAGACTTGACAGGCGGCGTTCCGCATGGATGAACGTTTTGTTGTTGTGCTTGAAGTAAAGTTGGCACTAAAAATAGGAACGCTAGGAATATATTGTAAATCTGTTTTTTCATCGAATTTGAATTTAGAACTTGATTTTTAATTTTTTAATACTTAAAAATAGGTATTTTCTAAAAAATCAATTGTCTCTAACTACTTTTCTTTAGAAAAGGGTGAAATTCTGTAACAAATATTAATATTATTTGTATTAAGTCTAATTAACAATAAAATGATTAGCTTTGCATTATTATAGTATAAATATGAAATAGAATGAGTGTAATACGTGGTAATAAAGATATCTTTCAGTCCAATCAATTTGTATTGGTTTGTGAACAACCGATGACTCACGCTAAGGTGAAGAAAAAATGTTGTAAAAAATTTAAGAAAGGAAAGCAATGTAAAAAGTGTCCTAAGCGTTTAGAAATGGATTAAGGGATTTTTTGAAAAAATGTATTCATATAACTGACCGCTTTTGCTAAGAATCTCTTTACATCTTATTTAGGAACGTGCAAAGAATATTTGATAAAAAGATGTATGCTTAATTAGTCAATACAATATCTTCTTATTAGTTTTGTAGGCATTCTCAGAATTGAATATCAATTAAAATATAAAATGGACTTAAGCAATTTAGTAGCAGTAAGTGGATTGTCAGGTATTTTCAAAATGGCATCCAACCGAAAAAACGGTTTAATACTAGAAAATATAGACACCGCAAAGAAAAAGTTTTACTCTAGTCGTAAGCATCAGTTTACACCATTAGAGTCAATTTCTATATATACTTATGAAGATACAGCAGAATTAACTGATGTATTTAAAACGATGCGTGCACAACAGGAAACTAATCCTCCTGTGTCTCATAAGTCAGGTCACTTGGAATTAAGAGGATATTTTGAAAAAATTCTTCCAAACTTTGACCGTGAAAAAGTTTTCATCAGTGATATCAAGCGTTTGATTAAGTGGTTTAACTTTTTGATAGAAAGAAACTTGTTGGAAGATAAGCCAGCGGAAGAAGTAACAGAAGCGGAAGAGGTTGTTGAAGATGCAGAAATCGTAGAAAGTACAGAGGAAACTCCTGCTGCTGCAACAACGGAAGAATAAACAATCAATGTAGAATATTCAATTTTTACAAAAAGAAGCTAACTCAAATTTGAGCTAGCTTCTTTTTTATTCTATGATAAACCTAGAAATATACAAAACCTCCCGAGAGTCATTTTTCCTAATCACTAAATAATACAAGCCTTTTTTAAAGGAATCTCACTATTAAACCTACAATGACTTGCACCATCCGCAGGTTTTTCACTGAGTGAAGTGTCTAATATTCGATAATCATTTTCAATATCAAAAGAACGATTAGAGCCATATCGTTTAATGCTGATTTGTTAAAAATTAAGGTTCTTTGAAAAATTCTATGACAAAACATTTTTCGTATAAAAAACGACTTGTCCACTAGGTTTTTACCGAGATTTAGGTGCAGGCATAGGAAGCCGTGTGTCGTGTGCGGTCAGCCGTCAGCCGATTTTTGAAACTTCCATCGAGTTTTTTCAACTAACCAAACTTAATAAAGACTAATCGATTAGAAAAAACGAAATATATCTTATGGTTTTATTTTTTTAAATTTGGCAACTGTTAGAACAGTGAAGTTCAATACTTCTCAAATTATTTTCCATGTCTAAAAACACAAGTAAGCAACTGAGCAACTTCATTCAATCAGATAATATGAAAGAGTTATCCGTAAGATTACTTACAGGAATTGGTTTAATTGCGTTAATACTTGTTGGAACGCTCATTAATATTAATACCTTTTTTGTCGTATTTGGTATCATAAACTTGATGTGTCTTGTTGAGTATGTGAGCATTACGATGCACGAAGACACAACGAACGACAAACTTCAAACGGTTCGAAAAATCATTAGTGTATTGATTGGATTGTTTCCATTTGTTTGGATGATCTTATATTTTCAAGATCCAGCATTTGCAACACAACCTAAAGTTTGGGTTTCTTATTTGGCTTTTTTCCTATCGTATATTGTGTTTGAATTTTTAACAAATGATAATTATCCGCTCAAAAACACACCTCATGTGCTTTTTGGGACAATTTATATCGGATTAGCTTTTAGCTTATTGATCTATTTGACTTACTTCAATCATACTTTTTTTGATATTCCAATTGATGAAAGTCCTCGGTTTATACTAGGTATTGCGTTATTAATATACATGTATGACTCCGGTGCTTATGTCACAGGTAGGTTATTTGGAAAACACCTATTGTTCCCTAAAGCTTCTCCAAAAAAGACATGGGAAGGTGCAATCGGCGGTGGTGTTCTGACTATTGTAATGGCTTATCTTTATACGCTTTTCTTCTTTAAAGACGCGCTACATTGGTACGACTGGATAGCGATTGCAGGGATTATTTCGATATTTGGTGTATTTGGCGATTTGATAGAATCGAAATTGAAACGTAAGTATAAATTGAAAGATTCGGGCGACGTACTACGTTTTTCTTTATTGCCAGGACATGGCGGATTCCTGGATCGTTACGATGGTTTTATTTTAATAATTCCGTTTATTGCCTTTTATTTTATCTGGATGTACTTGTAGTGAAGATGTCGAGGAACGAGGTGTTAGCTGCTCAATAACTCCATACTCTTACCTCAACAAAGTCAAATCTCCAGATAAAACAAACTCTTCGGTTATTCCGAAAAACTTGACTTTGACTATCCAAATAAAGACACCTTCGTCCATTTTTTGACCTTTAAATTGACCGTTCCAAGCAGTATATGGATCGGTTGAGCGAAACACGGAATCGCCCCAGCGTGAAAAGACAACGATTTCATATTTTTGAATTTCTCCTAATGCGCCTTGAATGGCAAATAAGTCATTATTACCATCGTCATTTGGTGAGAAGGCATTCGGAATGAATAGCGGAAAATCACAATCTCTAATATTAATCGTATTAGAAAGCGTATCTAATTTGCATTGATTGGAAATAATAGCAGAAACCATCACCATTCCAGTATCTCGAAAAATTTGTGTCGTCTTCAATGATTCAAAAATACTTTCATCATTAAAAGACCAAATGACATGCTTTACATTTTCATTGGTATTAATATAAAAATCAATCGGTTCATTGGCACAAGCACCTTCTTCTTTCATTGAAATGGTGGCATTGATAAATTGCGTTTGGTCTTGTCCTTTTAGATTGACAAACGGTAACTGCGACGGTAAGCCTTCTGTACTAATTCCTGTACCCAAATCAATAGACAAGTCTTGATAATCACAAGATAAACCTCGAATATTTGGTTGATTAATAACACCTAAATGATGCGCATTTGGAATAGCAACATATAGTTTTTTGTCGGGCCCTTGTTGAATAGCACTCAAGTTGTCTTTATCGGTTTCCCCAACTAAGTTGAGAGAGTTTTCAAACGCATCATTTGTTGTAGCGTTTGCATCCATTTGGTACAGTTCGCCATCAAGGTTAGTCACATAAAGCCAATTATCATTAGGTGAAAAAGCTAACCCGTAAGGTAAATCTATTTTATTTGATGTGACGGTATTACTAATTTTTCCTTCGCAAGTATCGAAATCAAATAGCTCAACAAAATTATCTTTATAAACGGCAATCGCCATCTTTGTAAAATCAGAATTAAAGGAAATACAACCTCTGGAATTGAGGTTGGAAGAATTGCGAGGATGATGTTCTACACCAACTTTACTAATTATAGGATAATCATTAAATCCGTTTTCGGTGATTGCGTAGGTAATAAATTCGTTATTTTCCCAACCATGAGTAACTAGCCAAAAGGATTCTCCATCAGCATGTCTAGCTAATGCCAAACGCTCAGTAGTAGGAGCGTAGATGGGCGTATTTTTTTCAGAAACATTGCCTAAGCCATTATTGAGGCTCATATCCACTATTGAGTAATGTAATCCGTCTATTCCTGCTCGCTCATCTGTCGTGAATACATAATATAGATTAGGTTGGTTTGGGTAAGGAACAATAATCGCTTGATTAGTAGAAGACGTCTCAATACCACCTTTGAGTCCGTTGCCGTTCGACATCACTTGATGATTTGCATTCCAAATTCTAACGCCATTGCTATAAAATAAAAGTTGCCCATTTTTATCACTAATAACGGCACAACCTTCTTTTGAAAACATCAGTGCATTTTCAATTTTAACGGGCGTTCCTGTAGAAAAATCTAATCCCGCACCAAATCCAAACAGCCAAATGTCGTTTTGCTTCTGACCTATCATCAAGATAGGTAGAAGCATCATTAAGAATAAACAAGTATATTCTCTTTTGGACATTGTTTGCTGGAATTTTATTTTGTTAGGAACGGAAATTAAATAGCTTTAAAAATAATCTACCGAAAAAGCTAAGTCTATTTAGTTTCCATTCCCTAGTAAGTGATTTCCCTAAAAACTCTTCATAGTTAGCAAAAAATACAAACATAAACAAATATCCACTATATTGCAATGTGTGACTGAGTACTATTAACTAGTAAGTAGTAAGTGTTAGGTAGTAAGTAGTGTCAATTTATTTTAGGACAAGACAACAAATAACTTAAAACCTTAAATTTCCGCTGCCAATCTAGAACCTTGGTCGATGGCACGTTTTGCATCTAAACCTGCTGCATGATCTGCGCCGCCAATCAAATGAACATTGACACCTTTTGCTTTCAATGGTTCAAATAAGTCCTTAAAGGAAACTTGTCCAGCACAAACAATAATATTATCGACTTCTAATACATCAGGCTTATCACCGATCATTATATGTAAGCCTTGGTCATCAATTTTCCGATATTGAACATTTTTGACCATCTGAACATGTTTTTTCTTGAGTGCAGAACGGTGAATCCAACCTGTTGTTTTTCCTAAACCTGCACCAACCTTACCTTCAGAACGTTGTAGCAAGAAAATTTCCCTAGGTGATTCTACAAAAACAGGTTCCATCAATGCACCACCTTTTTCGTAATCTACATCAACGCCCCATTCCTTCAAAAACTCCTTCGTATTCAAAGCGGTAGATTCTCCACTGTGTGACAAATATTCTGCGACATCGAAACCAATTCCGCCTGCGCCAATAATAGCAACGGACTTTCCAACTTCTTTTTTATGTTTCAATACATCAAGATAGCTCAATACCTTCGGATGGTCGCTACCTTCTAGCTTCAATGCACGAGGACTCACACCTGTTGCAACAATGACATCATCATAATTGCCTGCGGCTAATTGTTCTGTCGTTGCTTTTGTATTTAAATGCAAATTAACGCCAGTGACTTCGATTTGCTTACTATAATAACGCAAGGTTTCGTAAAACTCTTCTTTTCCTGGGATTTGCTTTGCAATATTGAATTGACCGCCAATCTCATCACTTGCTTCAAATAAATGAACCTCGTGACCACGTTCGGCAGCAACGGTTGCGGCAGCTAATCCTGCTGGTCCAGCACCAATTACGGCAACTTTCTTCTTAGATTTAGTTGGTGTATAATTCAATAAAGTTTCATGACAAGCACGAGGATTAACTAAGCAGCTAGCCGTTTTTCGAGCAAAAATATGATCCAAACACGCTTGATTACAGCCAATACAAGTGTTGATTTCATCTGCACGATTTTCCATTGCCTTTTTTACAAAAAAGGAATCTGCCAGCATTGGACGAGCCATTGACACCATATCTGCATGACCATCTGCTAAGATTTTTTCGGCTACTTCTGGCGTATTAATTCGGTTAGTTGTAATTAATGGAATATTGACTTCGCCCATCATTTTTTTCGTTACCCAACTAAATCCACCTCTAGGAACCATTGTCGCAATGGTCGGAACTCGTGCTTCGTGCCAGCCAATTCCTGTATTAATAATCGTTGCACCAGCTTTTTCGATTTCCTTCGCCAGATAAACGACTTCTTCCCAAGTACTTCCATCATCAACCAAATCAATCATCGACAATCTATATATAATAATAAACTCTTTACCGACTGCGGCTCTAGCAGCTTTGACGATTTCTAATGGAAAACGGATGCGATTTTTATAACTTCCGCCCCATTCGTCGGTCCTATGGTTGGTCTTAGAAACAATGAATTGGTTAATCAAATAACCTTCCGAACCCATGATTTCAACACCATCGTAGCCTGCATCTTGTGCTAGTTTTGCACTTTTAGCATAACTCTGAATTGTTTTATTAATACCACCTTTAGTTAGTTTCCAAGGCTTGAAAGGCGTAATTGGTGCTTTAATTGCGGAAGGTGCTACCGCAAATGGATGAAAAGCGTAACGTCCAGTATGTAATATTTGCATGGCAATTTTTCCGCCTTCTGCATGAACCGCCTTTGTAATAATAGCATGTTTTTTTGCTTCGGAAGTGTTGCTGAGTTTTGCACCGAATGGCGCAGTCCAACCAGCTCTATTTGGTGCAATTCCGCCAGTGATAATTAATCCAACTTGCCCTTGTGCTCGCTCTGCAAAGTAGGCTGCTTGGCGTTCGAAGCCATCTTTTTCTTCCTCAAGTCCCGTATGCATAGAACCCATTAGGACTCTATTTTTTAGTGTAGTAAAACCTAAATCGAGTGGTTTTAGTAGGTTTGGATATGGTTGATTCATTTTTCTAATTATGGTTGAAGGAAATTAATCTTTAATTAAAAATGCAGAACATTTAATTGTTTTCATAGCATATTCAGTTGAAAAACATGATACAAAGTAAAGATAGTTATTATTCAATAATAACAAGAGATGAATAGCGCCTAAAGAATATCTAAAAAAGCATTCAAATAATATTTTTTTATCATATTTTTTAATTCGGTACATTTTTTGATACAAAATATTCTTCTTTTCTTGAAAATGTCCTATATAAAATGCTATATTGCAATAACGAAAGGAAGTGACATTCAAAAAAAAGAAATGTTAATCAGTTTGTAAAAATAAAAATATGACATCTGTATGTTACTAGTAAGAACTTAGTTCGTATTAAAAACAGCTAACATCAATAGAAATATCCACAAACTATTGTAGCCAAATGCTTAACGTGCGAAGGCACCTTGTAAAACCTTTTTGGACAAATAAACGCTACATTCATGTTAAGACAGAATTTAAGTCAAAAACTACTACAAAAACTTTCTCCGCAACAAATTCAGTTAATGAAATTGTTGCAGATACCTACCGCAACGCTAGAACAACGAATCAAAGAAGAATTAGAAGCAAATCCTGCCCTTGATGAAGCGGATGATTACGATGATAAGGAACTTACGCTTCGAGATGAAGATGAATTATATGATACTAATTTCGGAAATGCGACTACGGATAATGAAACAGCAGAAAATCCTGATTTCAAAGAAGATTATGTAGAAGAAGCAAAACCTAAGGAAGATGATATTAATGTAGAAGATTACCTAGGTGATTACATGGATGATGATGTGGCTAGTTATAAGTTAAATGTTAATAACTATTCCGCAGATGATGAAGATAAAACAATTCCAATTACGGTTGAAAGTACTTTGCAAGAACACTTAGATCGTCAATTAGGTATGACGGATCTTTCTGAACATCAAACCGAGGTAGCCAGACAAGTTATCGGAAGTATTGATGATGACGGTTATCTCAGACGTGAACCGATTGCGCTGGTTGATGACTTGGCTTTTTCTCAAAATATTTTTACTTCTGAACAAGAGATTAAAGACATTATTCTGATTGTTCAAAAATTTACACCTTCGGGTATCGGTGCAATCTCTTTGCAGCAATGCCTGTTGATTCAACTTCGGAACAAATTAGAAGATGAAGCGGTATTTTATGAAGAAGGGACAGAAGATAGGGTGAATCTGTTATGTGCGACGACTATAATGGATAAATACTTCAATGAATTTTCTAAAAAGCATTACGACAAATTAAAAAAACAATTGAGCTTATCTGACCAACAGTTAAAAGCGGCAATTGAAGAAGTGTTGAAATTGAACCCAAAACCAGCAAGTGGCTTTACGACAAATTCAAGAATGATGCACTACATCGTGCCTGATTTTATGATTAGCCATGAGGAGGATGGAGATTTGAAATTGACTTTAAATGCTAGAAATGCGCCAGAATTAAGGATTAATGATGGTTATAAAAATATGCTAGTTTCTTACGATAAGAGCAAAAAGCAACGTAAGCCAAACAGGCAACAGAAAGACGCGGTTGTATTTATTAAACAAAAAATAGATTCTGCAAAATGGTTTATTGATGCGATCAAGCAACGTCAACAGACGATGTTCAAGACGATGTATTCTATTATGAATTATCAATATGATTTCTTCAAAACAGGTGATGAAACAGAGCTTCGCCCAATGATTTTGAAAGATATTGCGGAAATCACAGGTTTGGATATTTCGACGGTTTCTCGTGTTGCAAATAGTAAATATGTGCAAACTGAGTTTGGTACAAAACGCTTAAAGGATTTCTTCTCAGAGTCGTTACAGACCAAATCAGGCGAGGAAGTTTCTACTTTAGAGGTTAAGAAAATCTTGAAAGACTTTATTGCAAACGAAAGCAAACGAAAGCCACTTTCTGATGAAAAGTTGAAAAACGCACTTCGAGATAAAGGTTATAATATCGCCCGACGTACGGTTGCTAAATACCGGGAACAATTGGGAATTCCTGTTGCAAGGCTTAGAAAAGAGCTTTAGGTTCTTATTAGAATTAAAAAAGCAAGTTCTATTATAATAGAACTTGCTTTTTTAATTCTAATGCTCAATTGAGTTTTTAATATCAAAATACAATTACAGTAAAAAAGACGGTTCTTTGAAAAATTCCGCAATTTTCGAGGATTCTTATGGAAATTACAATATAGTTACGTAGTTTGCTGTAATAATGCGTAGTATAATTGTTTGTTTATCAAATATCTAACTACCTACGGCGTCAATAGAATAGAGCTAACATTTTTTCATGGGATTTCTCAAAGAACCAAAAAGATAGTAACTATACAAAATGGACGCAAAGAAGTAGTGTTCTCCTACTTGTTGTCAGTACTAATGTTTTGTATTTCCGTGTTTCAAAATAAAAACGTATAGTACCATTCGTGAAAAAGTAATTATTAAACAACTTCCATTTCATAGAATTACTTTAGAATTAGAGTTTGGCAAGATTTGAATACATAGTACCTTATAACTGATGTTACGCAAAATATAATTTAGAGAACTCATATTGCGCAGAGTTGGCATCATCTTTTTCCAGCTAAAAAGAAGCAAAAGCCGTCAAATTCCGCCTTCACTCATTCTTTTCTACTATTACTCGGTCTTCGCCCTGTCTGCCAAGTTAACGACAGGCAGGCTCGTGAGTATAGTTCGCTGAACTACGAGACGTAG
>CAZMEH010001118.1:0-5886 GCA_964564885.1 uncultured Saprospiraceae bacterium
TAACTTCTGGTATTCGTATTGGTGCGCCAGCCGTAACAACTAGAGGATTCAAAGAAAAAGATTGTTTGCAAGTGGTAGAATGGATTGATAGAGTGATGAATGATGCTGAAAATGAAGCAACTATCGCTACGGTAAAAAGTGAAGTGAATGCTTATATGGCAAATTTCCCTTTGTATTAAGTAAGGAGACAGAAGTCAGATCGTCTTGAGTGCTTGGGGCTGAGAGAAGTCAGACAGTAATGTATTGATTATCAATTATTTGCAAAACAAAGTAATCCGTGGAAACTTTTGTCCAAGTACTTAAAAAGAGGAGTTCTTGATTTTTAAAAAATAAAAAAGACTAGGTTTTAATCCAACACTTATACAATGTCGGATTAAAACCTAGTCTTTTTAGGTAAGAGCTAATACGTAAAAACGAAATTACATTAATCCATATTCATTATTGTGATTAAGAACTCACCTGCTGACTTTTTCTTCGTTAATACTATTTTTAAACAAGTTCGGTATTAAATTTCAATCTAAAATTGCCTAATATCTTCTACCTTTTATTTTGAATACTCTATTCATATTGAAACCAAGATGAATACCACCTTCTAGCCATTGACTATCTGTTTCTGCAATAAAAGCACGTTCAAACATTCCTGCGGAATTGGTCAAGTGAACCTGAAAAACGTGGCTTCCTGTATCAATATCAAAACCTAAGGCTAGAGAATTATACTTTCCTTCGGTCTGTGGCGTAAGATTATAATAATATTCCGCCGTTATTGCAAGATTTAAAGTAACTCTATATCGAATAGCTACGCCGAGCGTGATAATATCATTTGGATCTTCAGGAGTTTCCACTAAATTGATATGAGTAAAGGTTGGCATGATTTGAATAGATAAATCATCGCTGAACTTTCTACCAAGCAACAATTGATGAGTAAACGCCATACGAGCATAAGAAGGAACAGGACGATTGTCGGCTGGACGTTCAGTTTTGTAAGCAAAACTAGAAAGAGCCGTCAGAGAAATAGGCATATTTTTCTTGCCCGTGCTTTGTCGCAATAAACGAACTTTTGCAAAGCTATCATAGGTCTTATCATTGGAATTTCGACCAAGACCAACCGCTAACCAATCTTTGACACCATAATCAAAAGCTAGTCGCATTTCTGCATTATCCAAACCAAAAAACTCATATGCACCACCGTTGACTCTGCCAAAGCGGTGACCAATATACATTTCTAATTCGCCTTCTTTTTGCATTTCTAAAGAATGACCATTAACGATTCTACGACCGTGGAAAAGTCCATAAGAGTAAGTCGTTTCTGCTGTACCTTGGCTAAATAGATTTCCAGAAAATAGACTAAATATGAATAAAAAAATGACTAGTTGTTTCATAATTAATTTTATATTTTGGTTGAATTATTCTAGCATCCCAGTTTCAATCCAAACCTTGATGATATCTTGATCGCATTGTGGTATTTTCCCTACATTTTTAGGCATAGAGGAATAACTTGGATCGTGTATGATACTTCCATATAAGCTACCGTTTTCAGCATATATTTTTGTATTTGCATAAGTGCTAATATCTAAACCTCCGCCATCAATGTTTGCAGCTTGTGCGCTATGACAAACGGTACAGTATTGATTGAGCGTAGTTACTACTTGATTGCTATAGGTAACATTTACGGTGTCGCAATCACTTACGTTTAAGTATTGATATAAATCTTCTTCATTATCATAGTAGCAACTTTGAGAAGTAAAAACAAATGTCGCTATGGTTAAAAATACTAGATATTTCATAATTATTTAAGTATTAAGTATTAAGCAATAGGTAGTAAGTAAATAGGCAGTAGGTATTCTGTCCTGAAATAAGACACTTAATACTTACGACCTAAACACTTATTACTTAATTATTAGGCATTCCGTTAGCAATCCAGCTATTTAATTGATCAATAAAGCATTGGTCAATTTTCACTCCTGACGGTGGCATTGCTGAATAACCTGCTTGATGTTCAATTGTTCCCATCAATTTACCGTTATTACTACGAGCTCTAATCAAGTCGTAATTAGCTAGATTCATTCCTCCGTCTTGTCTATCGTCATTATGACAAACCAGACATTGCGCTTCGATAATTGTAAAAACATCGTCAATGAAAGAAACATCCGTCGTATCGCATCCACCACAGATCACATCCATTGCACCTTGATTAATCCATTCTTGGATTAAGTTAATCTGTGTTTCTGATAACATATCATATGGCGCTGGCGGCATAACATTCTCTGTACTGGTGATATATTCATATAGTTTACTTTTACTAGGTTTAAAAGGAATGACTTCCTTCATTATATTTTCATAAGTGTCAAGTATGACGCCACCTGATGCTGAATTAGCATCGTGACAGCCACTAAATGCACAATTTGCTGAAATAATAGGCAGAACTTCTCTTTTGAAATTAATGATTCCTGTTGGACACGGATCTTTTGCGGTTAAGCCAGATAAGTCTGGTAAAAAGGGCTCCGTCGTACACGAAAAAATAGTAATGGCAATAGCTAAAAATCCTCCGAAAAATATGATTGCTTTTTTCATTATTTCTATTGTTTTGTGTGTGGTTGCGTATTTTTATTTATAATAACATACATGATTACTTTGAAACACGGAGGGACAAGGACACGGAGAAAATTAATAGCTGATAACCAATAGGTTAACGCTATTCCTTTGTGTCTCTATGTTCATTTTTTCATTTTATATAGTAGTATGATTATTACTCTAATTTTCCGCCTTTTGAACGCAATTTTATATAAGATCTTAAATCTTCAACTTGTTGTTTACTCATTTTTTCTTCTGGATAATGCGGCATGTAAGGTCTGTGTCCTGGAATGGAATAAGTCCCGTAAGCAATGATTTGATACAATGAAAAATGAGAATCCTTAAACATCATTCTATCTAAATGCTTAAAGCTATTTCGAGAATCGTCTAGGGTATAATGAGAAACACCTTTTTCTGCATTATGACACCAAAGACAACTAATTTCGTAAATATCTTTTCCTGTTGTAGGATTCCCTATCAATCCATAGCCATCAACCTTGCTAGGCGGTGAGTCAAAGAAAGTGGCAGGTGATTTTTGCAAATAGAACGTTTTGAGCCATTTTCTTAATGATTCGTCATTATCTTTACTTTTGCTCTCTGTATTTAATTTTTTCCAATCTGCTTCGGTTAACTCTAAATCACTCATTTTGTAATCTAATGTCCAATAGTAAGCAAGAACGGCTTCTATTTCCCAATCATCCATTGGGCGACCTTGTGAACATTCAATGGCACAAAGCTGAATACTTTCCCTTAAATCATTATGTGCCTTTTCAATTTTGCCATCACCGTATTTTTCAACATAATCATCATTGTACCAAGTTTCCCTGTTTACGACGCCCCAAAATGGCGAGCCTTGCACAAACGGAATACCTTTTTCTTTGACATATGGTAATCTCGCTTCTGGATCAGAAACCCTCAAATCTGGATCTTCTCGCTCTATATTATGACAAGTAGTACAGAGATAATGTTTACTAACTGGTCTTCCTTTGTCACCATCTGGTGTCATTGTCCAGCCTTTTTTAACAATTTGTTCGCCTTTTTTAATTTGCTCTTCAGTTGGTTTTATATAGTGTTTAGGCTGCGCCTCGCCCAAGTCAAACAAGACTTCTGAAAGAGAAGTTTCTTTATCCCATTGTCTCTTTTCTTTGCTTTTATTAAAGCTGACCAAAAAAAAAGGAATTAATATTGTTAATAAAACAAGTGTCTTTTTCATAGAATATTACATTTTAGTAAAACGCTAAATGCTAAATAGTTTTTGTGTTTTGTGTCTTTTAGATTTTGAAGTCATTACGGGTAAAATTAAAAAAGAGTTGGTAAGTATGTCAAATAAAAATGACTTTTGTCAAAAAAATTACTTGAATTTATATGAAATACCAATGTTTGGAGAAAACCAATTCATTTGTGAATAGTCATCAAACGCAGATAAAGACTAGTTGTTGACAGTTTATATTGAAACCCAATTGTTTATTATTAGTATAGATACAGTCGAATCCCTTGCAGGTTAATAAGGAGAATTGAAATTTGAGGAAGTAATTCAATGAAATTGTTCAAGAACTGACTCTAAAACTATTGATAAATACTTGGAATATCAATGGTTTGGCAAGAGATTAGCAATGAGTTTTTAAACAAGTTCAATAAGAGAAATAATAGCTTTAAAAATATAAAACAAAATGATTTTACCATTCTCTTGAATGGTAAAATATCATTTAATAACCTTATCCACCTTATTTTTATTTGGCTTAACCACCAGTAGAAATTAAGGTGGATTTTTTGTACTTGGTAAAGTTACTTTTGAAATGTACCAAATACGCCTTTATTTATTGCGTTTACGGCGAGGACCAAAAAGTCCATCTTTTCGTTTATCAAGCACGGCATTTTCACGAGGTGCTTCTTCTTGAAAGTCATTAAAGACTTTTTCTACGAAAACCCATTTTTCTCCATCAAATTTATAGCCACGATAGCTGCCGTCCGAAACCTGAATAACACCCTGACCTTCGTGAGAACCTCCAATTGGTATTAAATTGTCAAAAATAATCATCTTATATTCATCTGAATAATTACAAGAAATACTACCTTCTGCACTATAATCCAAAATCACCCGATGTTTCGTTTTTACCTGTTTTTGTTGACTTATACTATGAAAAATAGGTGAACCAAATTGAGGTTTCCCTTCTTCTGTAAAATATAGCACGTCAATAATTTTACGCTTTACCCACATTGAATTATTATCTAAACCAAACAATGTATAGTAAACGCCCGAAGAAGTATTGATTTGTTTAAGGTTATAATATAGTGCGCCAAACCAACTACTACTGCTTACGGTCATGTTATCTGGAAAAAAAAGAGAAGCAGAAAGATCACTTAATGCAAATAACTCAGGTTGAGCTGTATTTTTTTGAATAATACCTGCATAGCGATATTCATTAGGAGCGACATATAATTGCCACGTAAATATTCTAAATGTGCTATCACCTGGATAAAGAATAGAAACATGAAGAATAGAATCAAAAGAATAATCAAAAGAATTTTCAACTTCAAGCGACGCTATTAGCAATTGATTTAATTTGTCAGAAGAAGCAATCCGAACTTCTTTTGTCCGATTTTGTAAAACCTGACTTCCCAAGTAACGGATAGAGTCTTCATTACTTTGAAGTATTTTTAAATTTTCATTAGAAATAGTGTTAGTCGTATCTTGTGCAAAACCATTGTGTAACCATCCAATAGCTAGCAATATAAGGAGCAATGCTCTCATAATTAGCAGTTTAAATTAAAAAAAAATGAAGTATTAATTGTAAAGATGTGTATTCGCTAGAAGATTTTTCTGTTGATTGAATAAATTTATAAACGAAACCATACTTCCCTTAATTGCACAAATATGTAAAGTTTACTTATTCGGATCTATTGAATGGTTCATAGAAAGGTATAAACTCAACAATCTGATAACGAACGACAATCAAATAACTGAGGATTTTTAGCTAGTTCTTTTCCTTTAACTTTCTTAAAAATAGTTCTAGAGCTAGGCTATGCAGTCTCAAGTATTCGGGATTAACTCGTTAAAGAAAGAATCAACGATGCTAAAACTTGTAACTTATTCGGTTCTTTGAAAAATCCCGTGACAAAATGTTTTTCGTAGAAAAAATGCCTTATCGTGTGCCGTTAGCCGTGTGCCGTCTGCCGATTTTGAAACTTCCACTGAGTTTTTCAAAGAACCACTTATTCTATTGGCGTTCCTTACCGATTTTGACACCTTCTCTTTCCTTTTATCTGCCCTAACAAATAACGCCATCCTGATGGCTCGGGATACAGTGATTTTTT
>CAZMEH010001119.1:0-4169 GCA_964564885.1 uncultured Saprospiraceae bacterium
TATTCATGCAAATAATATTCCTTACTTTTCGGCAATTAAAAATGAAAAAGCAGCTTATGGCAACAAGGATGGTATTCATTTATCTACTTTTCATAAACTAAAAGGACTTGAGTTTAAAGTTGTTTTTCTAATAGGATTGGATGAGCAGAATTTTCCGTTTAAGCCAAAACAATTCAATAATTGGGATGAATATGATAGAGAGGAATACCTTAAAAGTGAGAAATCATTGATGTATGTCGCCATGTCTAGGGCTATACAGTCTTTACATTTAATGGGAGTAGGTGAAAAAAGTAATGAGTTATAGTATTATATTTTTGTTCCTCAATGGTATGATACAAAGTCCTCCACAAACAAAAAAATGACTAATCAAACAATTTGATTAGTCATTTTTATTTAAAACAGGTATTCACTTTTTTTAATTCAACTTATACTTCAAGCCCAATTTTTCCAGTTTAGCGACAAAAATACTATCCGCATTCACTTTCTGGTTTTGAGAAGTCATATCCATTTTTATCTTATTGAACTGGTCAATAAAAATAACCCTAAATTTATGATCGCCTTTGTATTCTAAGCAAAGGTTTTCTAATTCCATGATCAGTTGATCGGTAATTTTATTGATATTAATCGTTACCGTAACGGATTCTGTTTTATTTTTACCAACCGTATCTAACAATTGTATTTTGCTAATTTTCAAAGCATATTCACTTCCTTTCCAACGGGTTTTATACGTTCCAGAAATGTAAATGGCTTCACCTTCATTCATGTAATTTTTGAACTGAATATAATCTTCACCAAATAGCGCAATCTCTAATGTACCTTTAAAATCTTGGATTTTCAAGATGCCCCAGCCCGTTCCTTTCTTAGAAATACGGTGACTCGCTTCGGTGACAATACCGCCAACGTTGATTTTTTGATTTTTAAAATTATCAATCCTATCAAGGCTACAAGTCGTAAAACTTTGCATTTCAATACGAAAATCATCTAACGGGTGACCGCTCAGGTAAAGTCCTACGACTTCCTTTTCCCGATTCAAACGCTCTATCAAGCCCCATTCCTCGCATACTGGCGGAACAGGTTCTGGAATCGCAATTTCTTCTGCGAATGCACCAAAAAGTGAGGTTGCTGCACTTTCCGCTTGACCTTGATGCGCATTTCCATATTTCAACAAATGCGTCACAAACGTATCATACTTATCAGACGCTGCAAAAAACTGCGAGCGATCCATGCCTTCAAAGCGGTCAAAACCTCCGCCTAGCGCAAGACTTTCCACCGACTTCTTATTCACACTTCGCAAATTGACTCGTCTTACAAAATCAAATACGCTTTCATAAGGTTTTTCTTTTCTTCCTTCAACAATCGCTTCAATCGGGCCTTCTCCTACGCCTTTCAATGCCATTAAACCAAAACGAATTTGACCTGCTTTATTTACATTGAACTTCAATTGAGATTCGTTGACATCGGGACCAAGTACCTCAACGCCAGCACGTTTACATTCTTGTAAGAAAAACTCAACTTTCGTTATATCAGAACTATTGTGCGTCAATACAGAAGCCATAAATTCTGCCGTGTAGTTAGCTTTTAAATAGGCCGTTTGGAACGCAACAAAGGCATAACAAGTCGAGTGAGATTTATTAAATGCGTAGGATGCGAACGCTTCCCAGTCTTTCCAAATCTTATCGACAATCTTTTTCGGATGACCATTTGCTTCACAACCTGCCAGGAATTTTGGATACATTGCGTCAATGACTGACTTCTTCTTTTTACCCATTCCCTTACGCAGCTTATCTGCTTCACCTTTTGAGAAACCGCCTAATTTCTGCGAAAGTAACATCACTTGCTCCTGATAAACCGTGATACCGTAAGTCTCTGATAAGTATTCTTCCATGGCATCCAAATCGTAAGTAATCGGCTCTCGACCGTGTTTACGATTAATGAAATTCGGAATATAAGCCAACGGGCCAGGACGATACAGGGCGTTCATCGCAATTAAATCGCTAAACTCCGTCGGCATCAACTCCTTCATGTATTTCTGCATTCCTGCACTCTCGTACTGAAATACACCAACCGTTTCGCCTCGCTGAAACAGTTCATAAGTCTTTTTATCGTCTAATGGAATTTCATCAGGTTCGATTTCGACGCCGTGCATTTGCTTGATTAATGCCACAGCATCTTTAATAATGGTCAAGGTTTTCAGCCCTAAGAAATCCATTTTGAGCAATCCAGCATCTTCCGCAACCGAGTTATCAAACTGCGTCACGTACATACCAGAACCTTTATCGGTCTTGACAGGAACGTAATCCGTAATGTCACCTGGCGTAATCACGACACCACAAGCATGAATACCTGTATTCCGAATAGAGCCTTCGAGTTTGACGGCAGTTCGGAGCATTTCACCGATTTCGTTCTCTTGAACAGCCATTTCTCGGAATACTTCGGCTTTCATTTTCTCTTCCGAGTTCATGTCGGAAAGCTTCGGATGCAAACCATTTTTGTCTAGCACTCGCTTGAGCGTTGCTTTCATATGATTTGGAAATTGCGCCAAAGTGTCGGTCACTTCCGAAATTCCAAGACCCATCACTCGACCAACATCACGAACAGAAGATTTGGCAGCCATTGTACCATAAGTGATAATTTGCGCTACTTGATTTCTTCCGTATTTCTTAATCACATAATCCATAATCCTTGCTCGACCTTCATCATCGAAGTCAATATCAATATCGGGCATCGAAATACGTTCTGGATTCAGAAAACGCTCAAATAGTAAATCGTACTTAATCGGGTCAATATTCGTAATCCATAAGCAATAGGAAACGACTGCACCTGCCGCCGAGCCACGACCTGGCCCAACCGAAACACCCATTTTACGGGCTGCGGTGGTAAAATCTTGGACAATCAGAAAATATCCAGGATATCCTGAGTTTGCTATAGTTTGTAATTCAAAATCTATTCTTTCTGTCAATGCTGCGGTAATCGTCCCGTAGCGTCTTTTTGCGCCCATATACGTCAGGTGACGCAAATAAGCATCTTGTGTGGTAAAGCCTCTAGGCAATGGAAAAGCGGGCAACAATATATCACGGGCAAGCGTCAGCGTGTCTATTTTGTCATAAATTTCCATGGTGTTGTCAATGGCAAACGGTACATCGGTGAATATACTTGTCATTTCCTTCTGCGTCTTAAAGTAGAAATCAGAACTTGGAAATTTAAATCTTTTCTCTTCGTTTAGCTTATTTCCTGTGTTGACACATAATAATATATCATGCGGAAACCAATCTTCTTCTTCTACATAATGTGTGTCATTCGTTGCAATAACTTTGACATTATGTTTCTTTGCCAACATCAACAAATGCTGGTTAATGTCTTCTTGACTAACACCTGTTCCGTTGATATTCTCTAATCCACGATGACGCTGCAATTCTATATAATAATCTTCTCCAAAGATATTCAGCCACCATTTCAACGCTTCTTCTGCTTCTTTGTGCTGTCCTTTCAGGATGAGTTGAGGCACTTCCGCACCGATACAGCAACTCGTCACAATTAATCCTTCGTGGTATTTTAAGATCAGTTCTTTATCAATTCGAGGAAACTTTGAGTACAGTCCTTCGATAAAACCGAGTGAGGAAAGTTTGGTTAGATTCTCATAGCCTTTTTGATTTTTTGCTAACATCAACTGATGATAACGTCTATCTTTTTTTATTTTTGAAAATGACTTGATATGACGGTCTTCTACTAAATAAAATTCGCAACCAATCATTGGTTTCAAACCTCGTTTCTCTGCTTCTGCTACAAATTTGAATGCACCAAACATGTTACCGTGATCGGTCAAGGCGACACCTTTTTGACCATCAGCTTTGGCTTTATCCATCATGATGCCAATATCGGCAGCTCCATCGAGTAACGAGTATTGTGTATGACAATGACAATGTACGAATTCAGGCATTTATTTTTGAATTACGAATTAGGAATTACGAATCCCGAGCAATCGGGACAAGTTTAGAAATTACTAATTGAGTTGATAATGAGGGAAGTATGAAAAATACTTATTTGTGATGGCTAAAATTACGGAAATTGATGGAAGTTGACAAACTCAAAAGGGTGATTCTTCATAACAATTGACTAACATTATTCATTAGCCTTTATTCACAAAACTTGATATGCCTACAAAATCATCT
>CAZMEH010001120.1:0-7794 GCA_964564885.1 uncultured Saprospiraceae bacterium
AAAATTGTCAAAGAACCAAAAATCACTATATAAAATTATGCTTCCAACTCAGCAACCTTATTTAATTGGAGAAACTGCTTTTCATCATGAAGGCGATTTAGATTTTCTAAAAGAATTGATACAACATGCTTCAGATTTAAAACTCTCAGCAATCAAAGGACATTTATTATTAGACTTGGATGATTATATGATATCAAATCATAAAGTTATCGATATACTTCGCCCTTGGTGCTTGGATAGCAGTCAGTGGGCAGAAGCCGTAAAAATGGCAAATAATCTTTCGTTAGATGTTGTTTTACTTTGTAATGATGCAACTAGCTTGGAGTGGGTTTTGAATTGTGGCTTAGATATAAAAGCAATTGAAATTCATGCCACTGGTTTGAATGACTATTTTTTGTTAGAAAAAGCCAGTCGTTTCAAAGGCACAGTCATTTTGGGCGTAGGCGGTTCTACACTCGAAGAAATCAAATATGCAATTGATTTTTTAAGAGCAAGAGGACAAGAGGATCTTTTCTTAATGCACGGTTTTCAGAATTACCCAACGGATTTTCGAGATATTCAGTTATCCAAGATGCAACAAATCAATCAGTTGTTTAACTTGCCTGTAGGATATGCGGATCACACAGATCCAAATGATTCTGACAATGAAACAATCAGTATTCTTGGCGCAGCAATGGGCTTTAATGTACTGGAAAAACATTTTACCCATAAATTTGGTGTTAAACGTACGGACGCTCAAGCAGCGATTAGTTTGGAACAAATGAAAAAAGTCCAAACACTACTTCGTAAAACGGTAGCTGCTTATGGTGATAATTCATTGACCATGTCAGATGCTGAAAAGAAATACGGCAATACAGGCCCAATGAAAAAAGCTATCGTTGCCAGAAGAGATATAGCGGCAGGAGAAGTGTTGACCTTGGAACATATTGCTTTTAAACGTACAAATGAAGGTACTTACGTTAAACAAAAGCAAATGGGACAACTATTAGGTTCAACAACTAATCAAGATATATTAAAAGATACGATTATTGATTTTTCAAATATTGAATATACTTTCAAAGTAGATGATTTCAGTCAATTTGAAAACAAATAAGTAGCCAGAAAAAATAATTGAACAGCGAGTTCTCGCTGCTCAACTTTTTTAGCTTTTTTCTATAAAAAACAATCCATGAAAATAGGTTTTTTAATAACAGCACGACTTAAGTCTACTAGATTACCACTCAAATTGCTTTTGGATTTAAACGGAAAAAGCATCGTAGAACGAGTGATTGAACGTACCAAAAAAGTGGCTTTCGTTGAAGATATTGTCTTATGTACTTCAACAAATCCTCAAGATAAACCCTTGGTTGACATTGCAGTGAACAACGGAATTTATTACTATTTGGGAAGTGAAGAAGATGTATTGCAAAGGCTTTCTAATGCCGCAAAATTCTTTGGATTTGACTATGTTGTTAATGTAACAGGTGAAAATCCGTTGTTTTCCATTCGTCATGCAAATTTGGTAGCGAATGCACTTAGAGAGAATCAACATGATTTTGTATACCTTGATGGTTTGCCAATAGGTTGTGCAGTTTACGGATTAAATGCAAAAGCATTAGATGTCATTTGTAAAGTCAAAGAAGTAATGGACACAGAAATTTGGGGCGTTTTAATTAATCGACCAAAAATATTTGATGTCCGTAAGATTGAAGTGAATGATGGCTATGCAATGCCGAATGTCCGTATCACATCTGATTATATAGAAGATTATCAATTTATTTCTAAAATTTATAGTCATTTTCCAGCAGATTATTGTCCTAGTTATGAAGAGATTTTCTATATTATTAAGGAAAAACCAGAGTTGTTAAAAATTCATGAAAATAGGGTTCAAGCTTCGCTTCCTAAAGAATTTGTAGAAAAAGTAGATAAGTATTTTGAAGAAAATCACGATGAAATTGTTGCACTCAAAAAGGAACTATATAAGTAGTAAGTAGGTGGTCTTAAATAAGCGTCACTTTTGACAGAGGATGTTTTTTGTTTAAGGAATTTTAAAAATAATTGCATAGCATAGCTACGGAATTATTTTTTAAGTTTCTTAAACGGAAAATAGCCCTGTCTAAAAGTGATGATTATTTAAGGACACCTACTTAAGTAGTAGGCTTTAAGTGATAGTTAGTTATTTGTGTTTTATATTGATTGAACTTGTTTTTTACCTTTTACTTAGGTTTTTTATAAAAAACAGTTGCGAGAATAAATTTAGATAGAATGATTAAGGTATTGATTACAGGGCAAATGCGTTCGGGAACAACTTTTTTGTGTAATTTTTTAAATTCGCAAAAAGACGCTGTCGTATATGCTGATTTTATTAGAACACCTTTTCAAATAGGCGAAAACCTAAACATAAAAGATACGAATGCACCGCTTACTGAGCGTCAAAAGAATATTCTCTTTAGTAATCTAATAGCGGAGAGTTCAGCGATTGGATTGGACTTTTCAAAACACTTGACTAGAGAAAGCTGTAACACTTGGAATGACTTTTTTCATCAAGCATTAGAAGCACTCGCCATCCTTGACGGTAACGAAAACGCTAAACTAACAGGAATTAAAAAAACGGAAGAAACACTCTATTTAAAATCAATACTAGACGGAAATTGTAAAATCATTTACATGATTAGAGACGCTCGTGATGTATTATTATCTTCTAAAAATAGGTTTAGTCATTATAAGATTTTTCCATTTTTAAAACGTTGGGAGGAAAACTTAGAATTTGCGAATCAATTTGCTGAGCATCCTAATTTTAAAATCGTTCAATATGAAAGTTTAATGTTGGATACGGAGCGAGTGCTAAAGGAATTAGAAACTTTTTTAAATATTAAACTCGTTGTTAATCAAAACCAAAAGTTGAAAAACCGGAGTTATGAAGATATTTATAATGATAATTCTTCCTTTGGAGATATTAGTAAACTGTTCGATGCTAAAGGCGTAGACCGATGGAAAAAAAGCCTTGAATCTGATGAAGTATTGATTGCTTCTGGCGCAGCTACAAACCTACTTTCTAAATTTAATTACGAGATTCCTCAATCATTATCGAATAAAGGTAGACAAAGACAATTGGTCTTTAAATATAAAATATATCGATTATATAAGCGATTTACAAAAATCATTAGAGGAATATTGAACCGATAGACTACTGATTATTATAGAAGTACGAAAATGATCGATTCAAACAAAAAAACGCCATGAATTCAGATGAACTCATGGCGTTTCTATTTTCAAATAGTATTAGGATTAAACCTAATCGAATAAATTCAACGATACTATTTAGACAATACTTCTTGAACCGCATCTGCTGCTTCTTGCAATAAGATAGCTGAGCGAACTTCAAGACCAGATTCGTCAATCATTTTCTTAGCGATGTCAGCGTTTGTACCTTGAAGACGAACGATGATAGGAATACTGATACCTTCAATATTCTTATAAGCATCAATTACACCTTGCGCTACACGATCACAACGAACAATACCACCGAAGATATTAATTAAAATAGCTTCTACTTTTGGATTGCGAAGAATGATACGAAATGCTTTCTCAACACGAGCTGCATTAGCAGTACCACCAACATCCAAGAAGTTAGCAGGTTCGCCACCAGACAACTTGATAATGTCCATTGTCGCCATAGCTAGACCAGCACCGTTTACCATACAACCAACGTTACCGTCAAGTGCAACGTAATTCAATTCATGTTCTTTTGCTTCAACATCAATTGGATTTTCTTCGTCAGTATCACGAAGTGCAGCCAAATCTTTGTGGCGGAACAATGCGTTTTCGTCCAAAGTAACTTTAGAGTCAACCGCTATGATTTTACCATCAGAAGCTTTCAAACAAGGATTGATTTCAAACATACTAGCATCAGAACCAACAAAAGCATTATACAATTGTGAGATAAATTTGCACATGTTTTTATAAGCAGCACCCGTTAAACCTAAGTTAAAGGCAACACGGCGAGCTTGAAAACCTTGAAGACCTGCTAATGGGTCAACAAATTCTTTATGTATTAAGTGAGGAGTCTTTTCAGCGACCTCTTCGATATCCATACCACCTTCTGTAGAGTAAGCAATTACGTTGCATTGTCTATCTCTATCCATCAAAACACTGATGTAAATCTCAGATGGTTCTGAATCACCAGGATAGTAAACGTCTTCTGTAATCAATACTTTACGTACCAATTTACCTTCCGCAGAAGTTTGAGGCGTAACCAATTGCATGCCTATAATATTAGAAGCGTGTTCTTTTACTTGGTCTAAATTCTTAGCCAATTTAACACCACCACCTTTACCACGTCCACCTGCGTGAACCTGTGCTTTGATTACGTGCCAACCTGTTCCAGTTTCTTCTGTCAATTTCTTAGCAGCTTCAACCGCTTCGTCAGCTGTGTGTGCAACTATACCTCTTTGAATAGTAACGCCGTATTGAGCAAGCAATTCCTTGCCTTGATATTCGTGTAAATTCATACTAGAATGGACTTGATTAATTCAATGATTGTAAATGGACTGCAAAAATATGAAATCCTAACTAGAATATGTAATGTTTAATGTTTAATGTACATTGAATATTGTACATTATTCCTCCTCTTTGCCTAAAGTTAGTATTTCAATAACGCCACTTCTATTCATTTTCATAATCAGAGTATCTTGAGATACATATTGTAATTCTACATTTTTCTCAGCAAGACCTTTAGCTGTAGTATATAGTTTATTGCCTTCGAGGCGATAAATACCTTCTTCCATCTGTTTGCTGTCATAAATACCCATATAGGTGCTATCTTCTAAAAACTTAAAACCAAATGATGAAGCGTCATTCCTTAGCGTTTCACCTTCTTGATAGGACAAACCAACCCAAGTACCATGTATTTCTTCTTCTGAAATGCTTTCTGGAGCGTCAAAGCAGTTGGTTAAGAACAGACTCAAAAATGCAAAAAGTAGTAAATGTTTCATATGAAAATGTTTGAATGTTTGAAATGTCATAGAGTACAGAAATGTAAATAATTGTCAAAGAACCATAATATTTACATTATCCAATCTTCTGATTGAATAATGTAAATTGCGTTGAAAAGATACAAAAGAGAATTAAAAACTTGTAATTCCATTATTTTTAGTATAAAAGTTTAACAACTAGACCAGAATCCTTTCTTTTTACTTGGATTTCTAACACATTATCGTTATTTTCCATATTAAGCAATTAGGCTTTCATGCAACTAAATCATAATCGTAGCACTATTTATAGGAAATGTTACAATTTGACAGTTTCAACTGGAACAATCTTTTCTTTATTCCGTTTCTATTAATGAAGACAAGATATAATTTAGATAATATGATAAAGAAAATATATTTAATAACCTTGCTAGTCATTTGTTCTACAGCAATTCTGTTTTCCCAAGACAGAGAACGTAGACCTCGTGAAGCCAAAGGTATAGTTTATAACAAGGAATACGGAGGTAATTTACAGCTTATGACAAACGGCTGGTCTTTGGGTGGTCACTACGGAATCATGAATACTTATTACAAAACTCGTACTTATAGTTTTGAAATAGGGGAATTGAAGCATCCTCGTGAGGAACGTCAATCGACAGGATTAGGCGGTGGTAGCTTTTCAAATACTTCTCGCTCGTTTATTTATGGTAAACAAAACAACTTTTACACGATAAAGGTTGGTATGGGTGAAAAGCGTTATTTTTCTGAAAAAGCAGATAGAAAAGGCGTTGCAGTTGGAATGTCTTATAGTTTTGGTCCAGCACTTGGATTAATTAAGCCATATTACTTGGAGATTCAAGGTTCAGATCCAAATACCTCAAGACCTTCTATTCGAGATGTAAAATATAATGGTAGTGAGGATAGTGAATTTTTAAAATATCCACTAATCTTTGGTGCATCAAGTTCCTTACTGGGTTTCAATGAATTGTCTTTAGCGGTTGGAGGACAAGCTAAAGTTGGCTTACACTTGGACTGGGGCGCATACGATGAGTTTTTAAGAGCATTAGAAATTGGAGTTGCAGTTGATGTTTATTCAAAGAATATTCCAATCATGGTAACAGACGCTAACCGACCTTTCTTTGTTAATCTTTACGTAAAAGCAATATTAGGCAAAAGAGAGTAGAATCTTAATGTAGAATGTTCAATTATAATTTAGCAGAGGACCATTAGGACAAGTAAAGGAAGCTACAAATGACTTAATCGTTGTTTGTAGCTTTTTTTTTGAATAATTATAAATTTAGAATCGTTGATGCATCAGATTTTCGTATCTTGTTTTAGTCAATGGATTTCAGGTAAAAGATTGATTTTGTTTTGTGAAAATTATATTTTCAAATTAAAATTTTGAAAACATAGAAATTAGTTGATTAATTCCTAGCATTGAAGCATATTGACTTATTTAATTGGATAATAGATCTTGCAAATACTTGTCTAAAATCGTTATTCGTAAATGTGCTTACTCTTCGTAATATCCGTTATTTAAATTCCTAACCACTTTACAAATCAATCGATGTCTAGTCTAAAACTTCAACGTACTTCAACCAAAGGACTTTCCGAACAGGAACTTAATAAATTGATACAACAAAATAAAGGTATCAAAAAACAATATTACGATGCTGAATATGTAGAAAGTATCAATGAGCACCTTTTTAGTGGCATGGTTGCAAATTATTTTCGCCCAGAATTTATTGGTTTTGAAGAATATCCTGAGCGTAACAACGAAAAAATTCCGCTTATTTTTGCTAGCAATCATTCAGGAATGGCATTTCCTTGGGATGCGATGGTGTTTGGTAGTGGATTCTATCAATTGTGCGAAGGTCGTAAAAAACGACATATCAAAGCCTTGACTGCACCTACTTTATCTGAAATCAAATTAATGAACACGTATATGATCAACGATTTCTGGAAAAGAATCGGAGGAATTGATGCGACTTCATTGAACTTTGAAACGATGATGCACAATGAAAGCCATGATATTTTAATTTATCCTGAAGGTATTCCTGGCATAGGAAAAGGTTTCAATAATCGATATAAACTACAGCGTTTTTCAACGTCATTTATTAGAATGTCATTAAAGTTTAAAACAGATATTATTCCTGTTTTTAGTATCAATGGCGAATATATTAATCCGTATAGTTATCGCTCTAAAACATTGAATAGTATTGTCAATAAAGTAGGTATTCCTTATCTTCCTATAGGAATTTTTACTTTATTGATTCCCATTTTTCCTTGGGTTTTTTATTTTGGAATGCCTGCTAAGTTCTATTTTGTAAAAGGTCGCCGCATCAAGCCGCATGAAATGGTTGCCGCTGATTATGATAAATTAGAAGATCTCAGCAATGAAGAAATTGAAAGTATTCGAGATGAAGTGCACCGATTGATGCAAGAAGACATTACGGAAGCGGTTATAAAGTATGGTCAACAACCTTATCAATGGAAAGATCTATTTAAAAAATGGCGAACAAATATTAAAAAATTCTGGTTTTATTTTCCACCAACTTGGCATTTTGCATTTTTAGAACACGAACGTCAATATTTGAATTATAAGAAAACAGGAAAGCCTGTTAAAATGAAAAGTGGTTTTGGTGCTATATTTTCATGGATTATAAAAAATCCGTTTGCCTTATTTTATTATTTGCCCATTCTTGGATTTATTCCATTGGCAATTAGAGGTTACAGCGGTTCAAAAAAGGTAGAGAAGTAATAGGCCGTACCATTGAATTTAATCAACTAGGTAAAAAATTTTAAAGATTATTAGCAAAATACCACCTAGGGCAGTAGGTAGTAG
>CAZMEH010001121.1:0-3386 GCA_964564885.1 uncultured Saprospiraceae bacterium
GATATTTTCTAATACCTCAATAAGTCCAACGATTTCTTGTTCGTACTTCTCTTCAAAATTATTCATGGTAAACAATTTTTCATACTACTGTACATTTTAGAAGTCAGCGGTCAGAACGCTTCGCTGTCAGAACGCCTACGGCTGTCAGAAGCAAACAAATAATATAATTTATATGCAGTTTTTATTTGTTGGTTTTCAAAATGTACCGTAGTATGGAATAACACCTAATCCTATTTTTGTTAGGTCTGCTCGCAGTTTATATTGCCCTTTAGGAGTAGTAAACAATATTTTAGAATAAGGTAGTGTAATCATTTTGAAAATTTCTAAAGTAGTCAGGCTGTCGGGAAGTTGTGCCTCTTGATACTTAAACCAATCATCAATCTCTTTAGGAGTACTGTAAACGTATAAATTCGCATGATGCTTTTCTAACTGAGCTTTAAGATAATTTAAATCTTCTTGGACGAATTTAGTGGAGCAACCATGAAGTGGTTCAATTTGAGTAGCCACAGGTTTTAACCTGTGGTTTTCTAAAAAAACACCACCAACTACGAAGTAGTTGAATAACAGTATTTTATGCTAGTGTTCAACTACTTCGTAGTTGGCGGATAGTTTTCAATTTGACCACAGGTTAAAACCTGTGGCTACTCAAATATGACTACTTTGTAGTCGCTCCACTAAATTCACCCAAGAACCGTTTAAATATTCCTGTACTGCTGTTTTTAGTAGTTGCTTAGATTGAACGTAAACGTTTGTACCGTTGATTATGATTAAAAGTATGGTTAATACTAAACAGTGTTGTTTGACTTTCATGATTCCTTTCTAACAAATTAGGTTCTTTGAAAAATCCGGTGGAAGTTTCAAAATCGGCGGACGGCACAAATAAAAAAAACCTTTGTAAGACTTTACGTCCTACAAAGGTTTTTCCTAATAGTCAAAATAGTTTTTAATCAAATTCATTAGTGAATAATCACTAATCTTTTTGTTTGAACACCTTCTTCTGTTTGTACTGTAATGAAATACATACCTTTAGCAAATGCCGCTGTATTGATTTCATATGTGTTGACATGATTTGTAATGTTATTGAAAACTTCTTGTCCAACAGAATTGAACACAGTAATTGTTTTCTCAATAGACATAAACTCATCATTGAATGCTAAACGAACAAAGTTATTCGCTGGATTTGGCATCATTTCAAAAGCTGCTGTTAATGAAACATCATTTACACTGACTGACTGACAGTCAATACAATAATTATAACAGTATGCTGCTGTAGCCGTATCACTAGCACCAATTCCTACAATACGATTAGTAACATTACCCGTAGTAATCGTACAAAGTGAATCCTGAATAGGATCAAAGTTCTCACTAGTTACCCAGTTAGGACCATTGATATACTTAAACTCATAAGATGCATTTTTAGGTAACATAACTGTTGTTTCCCAAATATCATCTCCATCTGTATCAGTCATTGCAATACTTCCATTAAAGTTTTCAAAGTCAGCACCTAAAAAGACGCCACCTGTATTCGTTGTTTCTAAAGCCATATCGACTTGGAATGTAACATTTACAGAGTCTGAAGGAGCCGTTAAACAAGCTGCACAACTTTCAAAACAAACAACTGGTATTACCATATCCATGTTTCCAAATGCGATGAAACGATTGGTAAACGGTCCTGATGTTTTCGTACAAGATGCACCTACCGTTAATGTTTCTTCTACACCATCCGCACGGAAATTGTATTCAATTGAGTCATTTTCGTTCACTGTAATCATTCCTGACCATAAACCATTTCCTTGATCGGTTAATGGATTTGATGTACCATTCCAACCATTGAAATTACCTGCAACATAAGCCGTTGTGAATGCCGTTCCATATTGAGATAAATCAAGATTAAACGTCAAGTCAATCGTTGCTGGAGGAGCTGGACACACTGTATCTGATACACAACTTCCAAAACAAGTCAATAAAGTAGTATCACTCCATACACCTGGAAGGTTACGATCATCGTAAGGAGCAACAGCACAAGATTGTCCTGAAATGTTCTCTTTTGCGCCCCAACCTGAATCACCATTTGTAAAAGTATAATCACTTGTGAAACCTTTTGGCTTTCTTACTGTAACTTCCCAAACGCCATCATTATTAGCATCTGTCATTGCATTATCACCTGGATTACCGAAATTTCCACCTCCTGCTATAAAGATTCCTGTTGGATCTACTGTAGGAATATTCGCTGTATTTACCAAAAATGTAATGTCAACTGAATCTGGTGTGCTAACGACAGGAGCTGCCATCATAACATCATCCCAGTAATAAACTTTACCTGTTCCTGCTACATTAAAGTCAAAGAACATTGATGCTTTAGTATATGTATTTGCAAGGTTCAACGCTGCTGTTCCTGTTGCTTCGTTAGAAAAATCAAATTCTAACGTTTCCCATTGTCCTGCCAATGTAGTTACCGCTTCTGTTTCAACACTAATCGTTGGAACGCCTGCTTCTTCTACTTTAAAGCGAATCGTTGTATTCGCATCTGGTGACCATACTCGTACTGACATTTTCGTATCAGTCGCTGTAAATGGAATTGCTGTTGCAAATCCGTTCTCACCTACTGTCGTTCCTGCCCATGGTTGTGATCCTGCCGTTTTCTGACTTCTTACAACCGTGTTATTTGGATCAGTTGGATCTACCATCATCCATGATAAATTATTACCAAAGTCTGTTAACGCATAATTGATTGTTACTGTGTCTTGGAAAGTAATTGGTAAAACTGGCTTTAATAATACAGGAGGTGCTATTCCACAAGTATTACAACTATTCCAGCAATACAATGGTAAGCTAGCATTCATCGTGCCTGTCGCATAAGTACGATCGAAGTTACCATTATTGTTAGAAGCACAAGCATCAGTTGAAGCAAAACCTTCTTGAGAAGCCCAACCGTCTACCTGATATTTGTACCAGTAAGAAGTATTTTCTGTAAGTGTCAAGGTCGTAGAATAAATACCATTTCCTTGTGACACTAATGGATTTGCGGTACCAGACCAACCATTCATTTCTCCACTGATATAAACCGTGGTGAAGGTATTTCCATAATTAGACATATCTACCGAAAAGGTTACATCTACCGTCGTTAGTGGCGCTCGGTCTACAGAATTTGTTCCTTTTATTGGTGTTGTTTCCGCTAGAAGCGTTGTACCAATTAATAGAACAAAAAATAAGAGAAAAACTTTTCTCATAGTATTTTATTTTATTGGTTTAAAAATTTAATTAAGAATCTTGGTTTAAAAGTAAAATTTTATAAATACTGAAATTAAATACGTTTCAGATTAGTTTTGCTTATTTTGGTATAAACTAAAAAATAGATTCTATCCTATTTTTTAGAATAAAATAAA
>CAZMEH010001122.1:0-14462 GCA_964564885.1 uncultured Saprospiraceae bacterium
GTATTTTGAATAGTTTTTTGTTTAGCAATAGTTGCCGATACTTCTGCTATCATAATATAGTATTCTTACATTGTTCTATTCAAATATCGCTAATATTTGCTTTAGAAGCAAGTAATAAATGAATTAAGCTTTCTTCTCCACCAAAGTCCCATCAGCATGTTTCGCAAAGCGATAATAATCTCTGCCATGAACAGGATTTGGCGTTTTCCAATCCCAACCGCCAAACTGTGTTTGCTGATAATCCATGAATGCTTGTTGAATTTCGGCTTTAGTATTCATCACAAAAGGCCCATGTTGTGCCACAGGTTCATCAATTGGTTTGCCTTGTAAAACTAAGATAAAACAGGATTCATTGCCTGCTTGTAATGCAATATCTTCATCCGATTTCAATTGAACAGCGTGGTAATTTGGAATATCTTGCGCTTCTACTTTCAAGTTGTCACCTCTGTAAAAATACAACGTTCTATTAATACCTGCACTAGCTTTTGGTAAAGTCCAAGTGGCATTCGCATCCATTTCGATTGACCAAATAGCAACTTCGTTTGTTGCTTCGGCTGCCCAAGAATTTGGTGTTGGCGATGGTGCGTTATCGTTTTCTAGTTGTCCTGCAATCAGCCTAACTTTAGTTGTTTTATCATTGCTGTCCTTTAATTTAAGAATAGGAATATCTTCCGACCAAAGCATTCTGAAATGCGGTTCAACGAATTTGTTCTTTGCTGGCAAGTTCAACCAAATTTGAAACAACTCCAGCGGATTGTCAGCTTCTTTATTTAAAAGAGGAAAAGTTTCCGCATGCAGAACGCCTTTTCCTGCGGTCATCCATTGTACATCACCATCTCGGAATCGTCCTGCTGCGCCCAATGAGTCTGCATGGTCAATCACACCTTCTAAAGCTACGGTTACTGTTTCAAAACCACGATGCGGATGATATGGAAATCCTGGAACTCCTTCTCCGTGATACATGCGCCAACCATTTCTTGGGTCAAAATCACTACCAATATTTCGACCTTTTAGCAATGCTTTATCAGGTCCAAAATTGTCATTCCCTTTTGGATAATCGTCTTTGTGATGCGCACAAAACAAAAATGGGTCTTTGGTTGCCCAAGGGCCTTGTCCTAATGCTTCTATCTTTTGTATTTTATTATTAGTTGTCATTGTTTGTTGTTTTAGAAGAGGGATGAGAGAACAGAGAAAAGAGATTTGCTGCACTCATTTTTAATTCTCTATTAATAATATTCAATGTTTAAACATCGAATATTTAAATTAGTTCAAAATCTTGAATACTTCTAATAATATTTACTTTGAGATTAGAATATTTCTGACAGTCGTAGGCGGTCTCACAGCGAAGCGGTCTGACCTCTGACTTCTAAATTTTAAATATAAATCTTACGATTTCGAATGATGACTTTCTGTTCTAGCTTCAATTTCTTAACTGCTCTAATAACTGTTTCAACTCTTAATCCATTAAGATTAGCAATGGTTTGCCGAGTCATCGTTACAAGGTATTCACCTTCGCAATTTGCATTTTCTTTTAAATAATGAAGCAAAGTTAATATTTGGTTTTCTGCATCACAGCTTTTTTTTCTTTAGAAAGCATTGCTTTAAATCTTAAACGCTTTGATAAAACTTGAAGCAATTCAATACTAATTCCTGTATGCTCTTTTAATAAAAGAAAGAACCGACTTTTTTCTAAACAGATTAGATGAGTTTTTTCAACAGCTTCTCCATTGGCAGGATAAGGAAAATTACCAAATATCGCAGGTTCTCCAAAACCTCGTGGCGCATCAAAGATACCTTAGAATGGTTTCTTGACCATTTTCATTATAATTATTCATCTTCATTGAACCAGACAGTATTTGATAATAGAAAACTGCTTTATCTTCTTCTTGAAAAAGGATTTCGCCTTTATCCAGTTTCTTTTCAACAGCTCCATATTGCCTTAATAATTCAATATTTATCATAATATTTTGTAGTTTATGATTTAGGTCATAAGTACCTCATTGCCATCGCTCGTATCTTTGTATTATCAATTAAATCAACAAAACAATAAAGAAATGAGCGCACAATCAATAAAAATAGAAGTCCCGATAGCTATCAGGAGACGGTACATTATATATTATAGATATCCTCTTGCTTGCAAATGGAATAATTCTGCATATTTTCCATCTTTTGCTAATAATTCCTCATGACTTCCTAATTCTAATCTTCGACCATTTTCGAGAAATAAAATTCGGTCAGCCATACGAACAGTCGAAAAACGATGCGAAATTAGAACCGCAGATTTGCCTTCTATTAATTCAGAAAAACGAACAAAAACCTCATGTTCCGCTCTTGCGTCAAGCGCAGAAGTTGGTTCATCCAGTATCAAAAGCTGTGCGTCTCGCATATATGCTCTCGCTAAAGCTATTTTTTGCCATTCGCCACCAGACAATTCTACGCCATCTTTGAAACGTTTACCAAGCATTTGCTCGAAACCATTTGGTAATTTATCAACCACTTGACTTGCCAAACTCTTCTTCGCAGAATCTGCAATCTTTGCTTCATTCTTTAGTTCGTCGATTTGACCAACAGCAATATTATCATTGACTTTCATTTGAAAACGCACATAGTCTTGAAAAATAACACCAATTGCTTTTCGGTATTCTTCCAAACCGTATTCACGAATATCAACGCCATCCAATAAAATTCGACCTTCACTTGGTTCGTATAATCTGGCGAGTAATTTGACAAGTGTTGTCTTTCCTGCACCATTTTCACCAACTAAAGCCAATTTTTCGCCTTTATCCAAATGAAAAGAGATATGACGCAATACCCAACGTTCACTTTGGTAATATTTAAAACCAACATTCTCAAAAGTAAAACCCGATTGAATAGGCGTGGGAATTGTTTTTGGTTCAATAGGCGATTTGATTGCTGGCTGTAATTCAAGAAAATCAAACAAATCTTGCAAATACAAAGCACTTTCTGCAATCTTTGAAAAACGACGCATAATATTTTGCATCATATCACGCATGCGCTTGAATGAGCCAGCCAAAAAAGTCAATGTACCGACGGTGATAATCGCGCCAACGGTTTGAATAAGAATAAAAACATAAGCACCGTAATACGCCAAAACGCCAATGGAAGATAATCCTGTGCCCCAAATTGCCCGTTTTATGACAAGTTTTCGATTGGCGTCGTAATAATTGTCTGCAAGCATTTTGAATTTATTGGCTATAAAATCAGATAATCCGAAAATCTTGATTTCTTTGGCTGTTGTGTCACTTGCACCGATAAAACGTAAGTAATCCAGTTCTCTACGTTCTGGCGTCCAGCTCCGAGACAAAGAATAAGATTGTTCATTGAAATGTGTTTCGCCAAGGAAAGCAGGCAAAACCGCTAAAAACAGCAATAGTATCAGCCAAGGATTGAAAGCAACCAAACCAATTCCTAAAAATACAATCGTAATGATATCTTGAAATTGTGATAAAATTTGCGACATCAAAACCACTCGACCAACCGTTTGTCGTCTGGCACGTTCGAGTTTATCATAAAAATTAGCATCTTCAAACTGATATAAATCCAACTTTGCAGAATGTCGAATCAATTCCACCGAAGTATTATTGGAAAATAAATCGCCCAATAAGCTATCGACCAGCGTAATACTTCGGCTTAAAATATCAGAAACTAACGCCAAACCTAATTCGAATGCAATAATTGTCCAAAGGAAAGTCATGTCGCTGTCTCCAGTTTCCAGCAAGCGAAGTACTTCATCAATAATCAGCTTACCTATATAAAGTATCGCCAATGGAATCGCCGAACTAATTAGGCGTAAAAAAACATTTGCAATGGTTAAATACTTATTGGTTTCCCAAATGAGTCTAAAGAATTTGGGTAGATTTCTTAATGCGGAAAACTGTTCTGTAAATGATTGTTTTTCATTCCTTTTTCTTCTAGGCATATATCTATATAATTTGAATTTTTAATGTTGTTAGAATAGAATATCTATCATATTCATGCTATCCTAGAATGTGAATTGTTTAAGGAAAGTTCTATTTTGTGTGATAAAAGTTAGGTCTGAATCTAGAAATTATCGAATTTATGCTAAAGTTTTACTGAAAAGAATTAAAAATAAATGACTGAAAGTGAATTATTTTTAAATAAAATAGGTTGTCATTCATGCAATAGCTTTGTAAAAGAGAAGATTCTGGCTGATAAAGCATAAAATATTCAATAATAATCATTTGTATAACTTATAAATTTTCATTTTACACAATTATATACGTAATTTCGCATTGGATTTGGAAATATACTCTTTTTAAGAGATAATTTAATTTATTACTTGCTTACCTTGTTTTATAGCAAAGAAGTAAGATTTCAGAGTGTATTGGAAAGGCAACCATCATATTGTTATTTTTTAACGAAAAATCTATACCTATGTAATTATTATTTTTCTGAATTAAATAAACCTTTGCCTTTACAAGACAAAATTTATTAGAAGCAAAAATTTTATGGCGTTAAAACGTTTAATTAAAGTTGCCAAAGAGCTCAACGTAGGTTTTACTACACTAGTTGAACATCTGAACAAGAATGGTTTTGAAGTAGAAAACAAACCAACAGTCAAGGTGACTGAGGATATGTACAATATTCTCCTCAAAGACTTTAGTAAGTCTATTGAAACAAAGAAACAGGCTAATAGGTTAACTATTGGTTCTCGTCAACGTAAAGAAGCGGAACAAGCTGCGAAAGACAAAATTCGTCTAGCTAAGGAAGCGGAACGTGCAAACAGAGAGGCAGAACGTGTAGCTCGAGAAAAGAAAAAACTTGAGATGCTCGAAAAGCGTCACAAAGAAGAAGCGTTAAAGCTTGCTGAAGCAGAACGAAAGCGTCTGGCAGAAGAAGTAGAAAAACGTAAAGCACGAAAACTATCTGGTATCAAGATAGTAGCAAAGGTTAATTTAGACAAGAAAGGTAATGTTATCGAACTTAAGAAAGAAAAAGCTCCTAAGGTTGAACCTGTCAAAAAGGTCACTGAAGAAGCTGCTCCTCTAGTTATGAAGACACCAGCGATTACACCTGCTGCTGTTGATGACACTCCTCCGAAGCCTTTAGAAAATACACCAGTTGCCGGAGGTGTTGGCGTGTTCAGAGCGAAGACACCTAGTTTAAAAGGTTTGAAAATTCAAGGGAAAATCAATATTGACCAGTTCAGTAAGAAACCTAAGAAGAAAAAACCTGTTGCTCGTGACGACAAAGACAAGAAACCAGAAGGCGGAGAAAATAGACGTGGTAGAAGACGTGAAAAAAGAGATGTCCCTAAGGATATTAAAAAGCCTGTAGAGAAAGACGCTACCGGTCGTCCAAAACCAGTAGCATCTTCTGATGATAATGATAATAATAGACGCAAACGTAAGCGTAAAAAAATTATCAAGCCAACTACTCTGAAACCAGAGGATAGACCTAATGCAAATGGTGAAGGCGGAGATAATAGAGACGGAAACGGTACAAATCGTCCACCAAATAGGAGACCATCTGGTCCAGGCGGTGCGGTAGGTCCTCGTGGCCCACGTAGACGTAGAGGTGATAAGAGAGTTGTTCCTGGAAAAGGTGTAGCGAAATCTAATGAGCCTAAAGAAGTTTCTAAAAAAGAGATAGAAGATAAGATTAAAGCGACCATGGCACGCATGGCGGGTGGTGGTAAGAACAAACGTTCTAAACTGCGTCGTGATAATCGAGAAAGAATGCGTGAGAAAGAAGCGCAAAAAGAAGCAAATGAGCAGAGTGATATATTACAAGTAACAGAGTTTATTTCAGTTTCTGAATTAGCTTCTGTAATGGATGTACCGGTTACTAAGGTCATCACAACTTGTATGGAGGTTGGTGTTATCGTTTCTATTAACCAACGACTTGATGCTGAAATCATTAAGTTAGTAGCAGAAGAATTTGGTCACGAGATCGAGTTTATTACTGCGGAGGAAGAAACAGAAGAAGAGGAAGAAATCATTGACGACCCTAAAGACCTATTAGAACGTGCGCCTATCGTTACGGTTATGGGACATGTTGATCATGGTAAGACGTCATTACTGGATTATATTCGTAAAGCGAAAGTTGCCGAAGGTGAAGCGGGTGGTATTACTCAACACATTGGTGCATATGAAGTTTTGGTTGGTGACGAGAAGAAGAAAGTTACTTTCTTAGATACTCCTGGTCACGAAGCCTTTACAGCAATGCGTGCCAGAGGTGCAAAAGCTACCGATATTGCGATCATCATTATTTCTGCGGATGATAAAATCATGCCTCAAACGAAAGAGGCGATTAGTCATGCACAAGCAGCAGATGTTCCAATGGTATTTGCTATCAATAAGATAGATAAGCCAGGTGCTGATCCAGAAAGAATTAAAAAAGAATTAGCAGATATGAACCTTTTAGTTGAAGATTGGGGCGGAAAATATCAATCCGCAGATATCTCAGCTAAAGTAGGTACAGGAATAGATGATTTACTTGAAAAAGTAGTCCTTGAAGCCGAAATACTTGAATTGAAAGCTAATCCTAATCGTGAAGCTTCTGGTGTTGTCTTAGAGGCATCTTTAGATAAAGGACGTGGTTATGTTATAAAATTATTGGTTCAGAATGGTACTTTAAGTATTAAAGATCCAATTGTAGCAGGAAACCATGCAGGTAGAATTAAAGCCATGTTCAATGAACAAGGTAAGAGAGTCAAAAAAGTTGGCCCTTCTTCTCCTGTATTAATCCTTGGTTTGAGTGGTGCGCCACAAGCAGGTGAGAAGTTTAAAGTTTACGAAACGGAGCAAGATGCTAAAACAATTGCGACTAGACGTGCTATAATTGCTCGTGAACAACAACAACGTGCTACTAAACGTATTACATTAGATACACTTAGTGATCGTTTGAAACTCGGAAACTTTAAAGAGTTGAACTTGATTGTGAAAGGTGATGTAGATGGTTCTATTGAAGCATTAGCAGATTCTTTATTGAAACAATCAGTAGAAACGGTACAAGTTAAAGTACTTCACCGTGCAGTTGGTCAAATCACAGAGTCTGATGTATTATTAGCTTCGGCTTCTGATGCAGTTATTATAGGTTTCCAAGTTCGTCCATCTGGAAGTGCGAAGTTACTTGCAGAGCGTGAAGGTGTAGAAATCAAGATGTACTCGGTTATTTACGATGCAATTGATGATGTTCGTGATGCAATTGAAGGTTTACTTGAACCTAAACAGGAAGAGAGAGAACAAGCGTCAGTTGAAGTTCGTGAAATCTACAAAATCAGTAAGATTGGTACAATCGCAGGTTGTTACGTTACATCTGGTAAACTTCAGAGAAATTCATATATCCGTGTGATACGAGATGGTATCGTAGTCTTCCCTAAGAAAGAAGGTGCTATCGGAGAATTAGCTTCTTTGAAACGTTTCAAGGATGATCAGAGTGAGGTTAAATTCGGTTACGAATGTGGTTTAACAATCAAAGGTTACAATGATTTGATACCTGGTGATGTGTTAGAAGCTTACGAAGTTGTCGAAGTGAAACAGAAACTAGCTAATCAGAATAAAATTACTACAGCGTAATTAGAGAAGTCAGAGGTCAGACCGCTTCGCTGTCGGATGTCAGACTAAAAAATACGTTTGTCTAAATATTGAAAAAGGGATTGAAACAATTGTTTCAATCCCTTTTTTCGTTACATTATCCGACTTCTGACAGCGAAGCGGTCTGTCTTCCGACTTCTAGTCATCAGGCTGTCAATCCGCCATCAACAGAAATAGCTTGACCTGTAACAAAACTTGATCTATCAGAGCAAAGCCAAAGTGTAACATCTGCCATTTCGTTAGTATCCGCAAAGCGTTTCATCGGAATTCCTTTCTTCAACTTATCACTCAAACCTGTAGAAATAGAATCCATTAATTCAGGATTGAATAAAGACGTAACGGTAAAAACAGGACAAAGCGCATTGATACGAATGTTCTTACGAGCATATTCCATTGCAGCGGTTTTTGTCATTCCGACAACAGCGTGTTTACTAGCAACATAAGCAAGATTGTTTGGTAAACCTCTTAATCCTGCAATAGAAGCCGTATTTACAATTGCGCCGCTACCTTGCTTCAACATTTGTTGAATCTCCAATTGCATACAATAGAAAACACCCGTTGCATTGACTGCCATCACCTTGTCCCAAGATTTACGAGAATGAGATTCTGTTTTTCCTGGCGTTCCACCAATTCCTGCATTATTAACAGCAATATCTATTTTACCGTACTTTTCAACGGCTTTAGCCATCAAATTTTCAACATCTTCATAAACAGAAACATCACATTTAATGAAAATAGCTGAACCGCCAGCGGCTTCAACTTGTGCTACCGTTTCGTTTCCGCCAGCTTCATTGACATCAGAAACAACAATATTTGCGCCTTCTGATGCAAAACGCAATGCGGTAGCTCGACCAATGCCCGAACCTGAACCCGTAATTAACGCAACTTTATCTTTAAATTCCATAGTTTTTTATTGGAAAGGTGGAGTAGTGGAATAATGGCGAGATGGAATAATGGAGTGATGGAGGATTGGAGAAATGGAATATTGGAAAGATAATACATTGAGCATTCCAACATTCCAACACTCCATTCTTCCAACATTCCATTCCTAATGCCTTGCGACACCGCCATCAATAGTTAAGCAAATACCAGAAACGTAAGACGCTTCGTCAGATGCTAAGTATAAATAACCGTAAGCAATATCAATTGGTTGAGCCATTGTGCGTAAAGGAATCATTGGCAACATCTTATCAATAAGTGGCTGTGGAATTTTCTTTGTCATTTCTGTCAAAGTGAAACCAGGCGCTAATGAGTTGGCAGTAATACCATTTTTACCCAATTCTATTGCCCAAGTTTTAGTCATACCAATAACACCAGCTTTAGCCGCAGAGTAGTTAGTTTGACCGAAATTACCCATTAAACCAACATTAGAAGCAGCAGAAACGATACGACCGTAATTCTGTGATTTCATGTAAGGTACAACCGCACGAGTACATAAGAAAACACCTTTTAGGTTCACATCAATAACAGCATCCCAATCAGCATCTTCCATTTTCAAGAATGATTTATCACGAGTGATACCTGCGTTATTGATTAAAATATCAATTTTTCCATGCTTCTCAGCAATTGCCGCAACACTTGCTTCGATAGCCGCTCTGTCAGTAACAGAGATTTTTACAAATTCTGCTTTACCGCCATCAGCCTTAATCGCATCAGCCACATCAGTACCATCTAGTAAATCCCAAATAATAACCGTTGCGCCTTCTTTAGCGAATAATTCAGAAATCGCTTTTCCAATTCCTCTTGCTCCACCTGTAACGATGGCTACTCTATCTTGTAATCTCATAATTTTTTTTTATTGGAATAGTGGATTACTGGAAAGATGGAATACTGAACAAAGCCATCGTTCCATCTCTCCAATATTCCATTCCTCCATTATTCCACAAAAAACTTATCACCATCATCTGAGATGATAACTTCTCCGTCGAATATTCCTTTTATAGCTTTTTTAAATCTTCTTTTTAAAATAAAATTATCAGGAGCTGGACCTAAATGATTTAAGACCAATTTTTTAACACCTGCCTCTTGTGCAATTTGCGCTGCATCTTGTGGCGAAGTATGATAATTTTGAATATCATGTAAAATGTGTTGCATTCTGTCATTCTCTAGCTTACCTTGAATATCACTCAATTGCTGAATAACATCCATTAGCATCGCTTCATGAATCAACAAATCTGCATTTTTAGCTTGCGCTAATACATTTTTATTCTTGTTTGTATCGCCACTGAGCACAACTGTTTTGCCATTATATTCGATTTTATAACCAAAATCTGGCGTAACAGGCTCGTGACCTACATCAAATGCGGTAATCTTAATTCCGTCATTATCATAAACCAATTGACTATCATTTTTTTCCATTGGAATAACCTTTGGAATTGCTCCACTGTATTTAGTTGGCATAATTTCTTCGCCATGATGCGCCAAACGGTGTGAATTTTCAATGGCTAAAAAGCCATGAATATGGTGCAAAATACTATCAATACCTGTTGGTGCATAAACTTCCAAGTCGGTATTTCTGCCCATTTGCCAACTTCGATTGATTAAATACGGTAAATCAATGTAATGGTCTGTATGATAATGTGTGATAAAAATTCCATCTAATTCCGCTAATGGAAAATTCAAATCTTCCATCTTTTTCACTGCTCCATCTCCTATGTCAAACACAAAAAAATGCCCATTGACAAAAATAGCCGTACAAGTTTGGCTGCGTTTACTTGGCAAAGGCGTTGCTGTTCCAACCGTATAAACAGTGATTCCATTTTCTTCGGATAATAGCTTCGCATGGAATTTATCGTTTGTACTTATTTGGCGTTTCACCATTTGTTCTAAGAGCGCATCTTGGTTATTATTCAAATAGAATAATCCACCAATAATGAGTAGAGCTAAAGCAAGAAGCGTATATAGAAAGAATTTTTTCATTTGGTAAAAGTCTAGTCGTCGGACGCTTCGAAAGCGTCCGACGACTGATTTGTTACTTATTTGCCAATAAACCTAGGCGAACGCTTTTGTAAAAATGCGTCAGTACCTTCTCTGTGGTCGTAACCGAAAATGCAATCTTTTTGCTGACGAGCCTCTTCGTTCATTGTTTGATACAAATCGTGATTCATAGCGTAATGCAATACTTTTTTAGTTCTTCCAATAGCATTAGTTGGTCCATCTGCTAACTTCTCAGCCAAAGCCATCGCTGTTTGTAAAACGTGTTCAGTTGGAGCAGTTGCATTCACTAAACCCATTTCTAAACATTCAACAGCAGGAATTTTTTCGCCACCAGTGATGATTTCCATTGCTTTGGTATAACCAACTTCTCTAGCTAAAAACCAAGTAGAACCAGCATCAGGAACTAATCCGATATTAATAAAAGCATAACGCAATTTTGCTTCAGCTGCCATGATTTTATAATCACAAGCCAATGCAATTCCGATAGCTGCACCAGCAACTGTGCCATTAATAGCAGCAATTACGGGTTTGTCCATTTCGACAATTTGCTTGACAATTACGCTATAGGTTGAAAATAAATCATTTTGAACATCGTGTTTTGTAATAGAACCGTTAGTCATTTCCAGTAAATCAGCACCTGCGCTAAAACCTCGACCATTACCAGTAATGACAAGCGCACGAGCCTTTGAGTCGTTTTGTGCCTTCATCAATGTTTCAATCAACAATTTTTTCATTTGCGAGTCCATCGCATTATAATAGTCTGGACGATTGAATGTAATCACACCAACCTTTCCAACTCTTTCATAAAGAATAGTATCTTCTGGCGACGAAATAGTTTCAGTTTTTGCTGGAACAGCTTTGGCAGGTTTGCCGTCTGGCGTTGCATAAGCTTGACCAATCCATTCTGCGACACAAGCTGGCTTTTCTTGCCCTTTGATTTCAAAGGTGATTTGCATCGTATAACGAGCACCGCCCGGTATTTCTTTATATTCGCTTAACGTAATTTTTCCTCGTACGAATGCACCTACTGGCGTTGCGCTAGTGAATCGAACTTTGTTCAATCCATAATTCACGCCCATTGCAACATTTTGAATTTGCATGGTTTCGTAAGTAATCTTTGGCCCTAAGGAAAGTACTAGAAAACCGTGTGCAACGGTTGTTTTATAAGGCGAGTGTTTGCGAGACATTTCTGGATTAACGTGAATCCATTGCATGTCTTCGGTTACTTCTCCAAAACTATCAATTCTATCTTGTGTAATTTCTATCCATTCTGAAATACCGATTTCTTTTCCAATGTAGTTTTGTAAGTCGGATAGCTTAGGAATGACGGTTTTAAATGCTTCGGTTGACATAAGAAAGGTTGTTATATTGTTAAAATTGTTGTGATTGTTTCGCTTTCGGCTGATTGTTAAAATTGTTTCGCTCCTTCGTCGTCGATTGCTATAATTGCTGAATTGTTTTCTATAAGTTTTGCACTAATATTAGTAGCAATCAAACAATTCAGCAATTAGCGACGCTAGTCGCAACAATTAGCAACGAAGGAGCAAGACAATCAAGCAATTTTTTTCATTAAAATACTTCAAATAATCCAGCAGCGCCCATTCCGCCACCAACACACATCGTACAAACAACGTATTTTGCACCTCTGCGCTTACCTTCGATAAGAGCATGAGCAACCATACGAGAACCAGTCATACCGTAAGGGTGACCAATAGAAATAGAACCACCATTAACATTCAAAATCTCGTCTGGAATACCTAAACGGTCACGGCAATAAAGGACTTGAACAGCAAAAGCTTCGTTCAATTCCCAAAGACCGATATCGCTCATTTTCAAACCATTCGCTTTCAATAATTTTGGAATAGCGAAAACTGGCCCGATACCCATTTCGTCTGGCTCGCAACCTGCAACAGCCATTCCTCGGTATGCGCCTAAAGGTTGTAATCCTTTTTGCTCCGCTAATTTTCTTTCCATGATGACACAAGCAGATGCACCGTCAGACATTTGAGAAGCGTTTCCAGCTGTAATTGTTCCGCCTTCGTTGATAATACGTAAACCAGACAAACCTTCTAAAGTCGTACTTGCACGATTACATTCGTCTTGCGTTACCGTTACATCATGGTAAGAAATTTCTTTAGTTGCTCTATCCATTTTCGCCATTTTGGTAGAAAAAGGAACGATTTCGTCATCAAATTTCCCAGCTGCTTGCGCTGCTGCGGTACGTTGCTGACTCAACAAACTTAGTTCATCTTGTGCTTCACGACTGATTCCGTAACGACTTGCAACAACTTCCGCTGTTTGCAACATAGGCATGTAAACATGACGATGTTGTTTGATTAAGCCTTTATCAAGGTCGTAACGCATGTCTTTAGTTTGCACCAAAGAAATAGATTCTACACCACCGCCGATAACGACATTCATACCATCAGAAATGATTTGCTTCGCTGCTGTAGCGATTGCCATCATACCAGAAGAACACTGACGGTCGATAGTCATACCTGCTACAGTTACCGGTAATCCACCAGCTAATGCAGCCAAACGACCAATATTTTGACCAGTTGTGTGCTGTTGAATAGCACAACCTAGAATACAGTCATCTACTTCCGCAGGATTGATTCCTGCTCTACGAACTGCTTCTTCAATGACATGACCTGCCAATGTTGGTGCTTTGGTTAGATTGAATGAACCTCTATAAGCTTTGGCTAAGCCCGTTCTTGCGGTTGAAACGATTACAGCTTCTCTCATGATATTATTGTTTTCCAAGGGTCGGACGCTTTCAAAGCCTGCCTTTGTCGGCAGACAGGCGTCCGACCCTTTAATTTTATTAATTCTTTATGTGTAAAAATGGTTGATTGTTACTTGAATTGGTTGTATTCAAGAATTAGTATAAAAATACTAATTTTTTTCAGAAAAGAAAATTTTGATAAAGGTAGGAGAGAGGAAACTTAAAATTTATATGGTTTGGCTTTGGCTAATAATTGTTTTGCAGTTTTCCAATCGGGCAATTTATCTGCATCAATAGTGACTGTTCTGATTTCTTTGGCAATTTTTGCGCTGTCTTTCATGGCTTTGAGATGTGCGCCACTTCCTGCAAATTTTTTGAGTTGTTCTTCACTTTCCCAAAGTGTCATTGTATAATGTAATGTCCAAACGCCTTGTTTTTGAAATCTAGACAATCAGTTGTTTTGAGTTGTTTGACAATATTCAAAGCGTATATTGACAATGGGAAGAATTTGAAAATTGTTTTTAGTTCTATTGATGTAATGGTTGCTTTCATTGTATTAAGTTGAAATTCCTAAAATTAGAATTTGACACAAGTTGGCACAAACGGGTCACCGAGAAATCGGGATGTAAACACAGGATGCTCATTTATACTTATTTCTGCACCACATTATAAAATGCCTTCTCTGTAAGCTTTGACCAATCGGCAGAAGTTTTTGCAAATTTTCTATAAGAATCATAAGTTTTTCTACTCAACGGGTCGTCGCCAATTGCTTCTTCAATTGCTTCCTTTGTGTATTCACGGAGTTTATCTAAGACCTCTTTTGGAAATTGTTTGAGTTGTGCATCGCTTTCAGAAAGTATTTTTGGAAGATAAAGTGCGTTTTGCATTTCAAATTCTGACAAAACCCAAACATGCGCTCGATACATCACGGTATCCATAATGACTTGCAAATCCTTTGGCAAAGATTCATAGACTTTTTTATTCATAAAGAACTCCAATTGCGTTCCTGCTTCATGCCAACCAGGATAATAATAGTATTTCGCAATCTTATGGAAACCCATTTTATAATCATGATAAGGGCCAACCCATTCGGTTGCATCAATTACGCCACGTTCCAAACTCGTATATAATTCACTTCCAGGTAATAAAATCGCAGCTGCACCAGCTTTATTAATCACTTGTCCGCCAAGTCCAGGCATACGCATTTTCAAACCTTTGAA
>CAZMEH010001123.1:0-8980 GCA_964564885.1 uncultured Saprospiraceae bacterium
AAATCTGACAGCCGTAGGCGTTCCCTCAGTGAGCGAAGCGAACGGTCTGATCTCTGACTTCTTAAAACCTAAAAATGAAGCATAACTTCAAAAACCTCCAAATTTGGAAGCGAGCAAGAACATTAGTTAAGCAAGTCTATTTAACAACTCAAAAATTTCCAAACGAAGAAAAATATGGTTTAACTTCTCAAATAAGAAGAGCCGCTGTTTCGATACCATCTAACATTTCAGAAGGCTGTGGACGAAAAACAACAAAAGACTCTTCTCATTTTTTGGATATAGCTATTGGTTCATCCTGTGACCTAGAAACTCAATTCTATCTTTCTTATGATTTAAACTATATTTCAGAAGATCACATGACACGTTTCACCAATGAAATAATCACTATTAGAAAAATGATAATAACTTTCCAAAGCAAATTATGAGTTGAAGATAAGTCGGAGGTCTGATCGTTCGCTTTGCTCTCTGAGAGAACGTCTACGGCTGTCAGATTTTCTTATTGCGTTTTTTATTTTTTTAAATTAAGCCGCTAAATAATTTTGAAATAATTATCTGACTACTTAGAATATTGAAACACAATAAAAGACTACGCCTTATCTGACAGCCGAAGGCGATCTCCCAGTGAGCGAAGCGAACGATCTGACTTCTGACTTCTCCTAGATTCTCTCAATAATTGTTGCAATACCCATTCCACCGCCGATACATAAAGTAATCAAACCAGTAGATTTTCCTTGTCTTTCCAATTCATCAAGAAGCGTACCTGTCAACATACAACCTGTTGCGCCAAGCGGATGACCCATTGCGATTGCACCGCCATTGACATTCACTTTAGAATAATCAACACCTAAATCATCCATGAAACGCAATGCAACTGCTGCAAATGCTTCATTCACTTCAAACAAATCAATATCATTTTTAGTCATGCCAGCTTGCTTCAAAGCTTTGCGAGAAGCAGGTGCAGGCCCAACTAACATCATGGTCGGGTCAGTTCCGTAAACGGCTGCTGCACGAATAATAGCCCTTGGTTTCAAGCCCATTTTTTCACCCGCTGCTTTATTCCCGATTAAAGAAATAGCAGAACCATCAACGATTGCAGAAGAATTACCAGCGTGATGAACGTGATTAATTGCTTCCACTTCTGGATAACGGTCAATTGCCACAGCATCAAAACCAGCCATTTGTCCCATCATTTGGAACGCAGGCTTTAGATTACCTAAAGCATCTACTGTCGTTGAAGGACGAATATTTTCGTCTGTTCCTAAAACAGTGATTCCGTTGATATCTTTAATATTAACACGAGATTTATTGAAACGACCTTCTTTCTCTGCAATTGATGCTCGCATTTGAGAATTGAAAGCAAAAGTATCTACATCGTTTCTGCTGTAACCGTATTTAGAAGCGATTAAATCCGCAGAAATACCTTGAGGGACAAGGTTCCCTGAAATAGCTAAAGATGGGTCAACGAACATTCCGCCACCATCAGCGCCCATTTTGGTGCGAGACATAGATTCTACACCACCAGCGACTAGCAATTCTGAAAAACCAGAACGAACATAAGCCGCTGCTTGATTGATTGCTTCTAGTCCAGAACCACAAAAACGGTTCAAACTTACGCCACAAAGGTGATCGCCATAACCAGAGCTTTGCGCTGCTGATTTTGCAATATTAGCAGATTGATCACCAACTTGAGTTACACAACCTAAAATTAAATCTTCTACTAGAGTTGTGTCTAAGTTATGTCTAGCTCTCAGTTCAACCAATAGTTGAGATGCTAATGAAACAGGTGTAACACCCATCATTGCGCCTTTTCGATTTCCTTTTCCACGTACGGTACGCAGGGAATCATAGATATAAGCTTCCATATTAATTATGTGTTTGATTTTTTTGAGAAGTCAGATGTCAGATCGTTCATTTCATTCACTGTCGGAACGCCTTCGGCTGTCAGATTTTTTTCGTAATTGATTAAAATAACTCTATCAAAATATTCCTCAATCTAGAAGAACAGAAATTTAACAAAACTATAGAAAACACAAAACCTTATCTGACAGCCGTAGGCGATCTGACAGTGAGCAAAGCGAACGATCCCACATCTAACTTCTCATTTTTTTTTAAAAACTAACGTCTTGTTCTTGCTTATGGTTGTAAGCATCGCCAAGAGATTGATAATATTCTTCTCCAAACCGATTGATAAATGATTGCATTCCTTTCTCTGTAAAATGAGGCAGAATAATGCTCCAAATCAATTTATCCCAATTGGTTGTTTGATTATTGTTTCGATAAGCGAGCGACGGCATCCAATGAAATTGTATCATCCAAATCGTTTCGCTTAGGTTTCTGTACGTTCCAGGAATCGTTTCGGCTTTCATGTTTCCCAATTCAATAGAAAACGTAATTAAAGCCATTTGACCTTCTAATGATTGCAAACGCATTTGCTCCAAACGTTTTGCGACATTAGGCAGCAACATCACTTTCATGTCAAAAAAGATGAATGAATAGATTTGTTGAAAATTTAGAAATGCTTCAATGACTTTGTTGGTCGTACTCCAAGACGGGAATTTCATGGTTCTGGCAACTAGCAATTCGTATTCTAGCCACATTTCATCGACTAAGGCCTCTAGTATCGATTCTTTATCTTTAAAATAGTACGTCAAATTTCCACGACTAATACCGATAGATAGAGATAAAGTGTTCAACGTAGGCGTTCCAAAGCCTAATTCATTGAATATTTCTTTACTAGAATGTAGTATTTTATCTCTTGTATTCAAATAAGTGTTTATCTAATCATTTGGTTAATAATTAAAAATAATAAATTATTTATAGAAATGAAATTATTTTAGTCGAAAATGCTAATTTTTAATTGAAATAAAAAAACCTACGTTCTACCTTGATGTAGCTTTTTGATTATCAATAACTTAAAAAAGATTATCATTTGTTAATTATTCATCCTACATTAATAATACTCCTTTGATAGTGACAAAATATTTGATATTATTGATGTCTAAGAAATAATCAAATCAAAACCATGAATAAAACGATACTTTCCCTATTTGGAATAATACTGCTCATCAGTTGCAATTCCAATCAAGATTCAAACTCTACTAGTTCTAGCAATGACAAGGTGACATCAACGGAGCGCACCGCAGGTTATAACGAAGAGCGCAATGCTTACTTTGGCGACTTGCATGTTCATACGAGTTGGTCTTTTGATGCCTTTATATATAGTGTACGCACAACGCCAGAAGATGCCTATCGCTTTGGACAAGGTGAAGCGATTGACCATGTCAGAGGAACGCCTGTTCAATTGGCTCGACCGTTGGATTTTATGGCAGTTTCTGATCATGCGGAATACATGGGCGTTTTGAAAATGATGCTCGACCCGAATAGTCCAGTTTCAAAATTGGCGATCGCAAAAGAGATTGGAGATCCAGACCCAATTATTTCTCGGGAAGCATTTGGGAAAATTGGTACTTCATTGGCAAGAAATGAACCGATAGGTGATTTGCATAAAAAGGATATTAATAAAACGACTTGGAAACGTATTGTTGAAATTGCTAACGACTTTAACAAGCCAGGTGAATTTACCACGTTTGCAGCGTACGAATGGACTTCTTCTCCAAGTGCAAATGATAAAAAACAATTGTATGCTCGCAATTTGCATAGAAATGTGATTTATAAATCTGACAATGTTTCTGAAACGCCATTTACTTCTTTCGATTCTCAAAATCCTGAAAAACTTTGGGATTGGATGGACAAGGAACGTGCAAGTGGAATTGAATTATTAGCTATTCCACACAATGCAAATATGAGTGATGGTTTGATGTATGAAATGAATACATATAATGGTCAACCATTGACAAAAGCATATGCAGAAGCAAGAATGCGTAATGAGCCTGTCAATGAAGTAACTCAAATCAAAGGAACATCAATGACGCATCCTGCTTTGTCTAAAAACGATGAGTTTGCTAATTTTGAAATATTTGAATACACGTTTAGTATTCAAAATCCTCCGAAAAGTCAACCGCAAGGAAGTTACGTTAGAAAGGCGTTGAAAGATGGTTTGGAAATTGAAAAAGAAACTGGCGTAAATCCTTATAAGTTTGGTTTCATTGGTAGCTCTGATGGTCACAACTCGTCTAGTCCAGTCGAAGAAGATAATTATTTTGGTAAATTGGGTGCAATGGATGCTGACCCAGAACGCAGAATGAATCAAGCAGAAGGAAAGTTTTTACGTTATAAAGAAATGAGTTCTTCGGGTTTAGCTGGTGTTTGGGCAGAAGAAAACACTCGTTCTGCTATCTATGAAGCATTGGAACGCAAAGAGGTTTTTGCGACTACAGGGCCTCGAATGAAAGTTAGAATGTTTGCAGGTTGGGATTTTCAACAAAACATTTTAGAAGATAAAAATTGGGTAAGCAAAGCATATGCTGATGGCGTTCCGATGGGAAGTGATTTGACAACTGATGCTAAAGGAAAAGCTCCGAGCTTCATTATTCAAGCAATAAAAGATGCCGAAGGTGCAAACCTTGACCGCCTTCAAGTGATTAAAGGTTGGATTGATGCTAATGGAAAAACACACGAAAAAGTATTTGATATAGCTTGGTCAGAGCGTAAGGTTAATGCTGATGGTTCTTTGCCTGCGGTTGGAAATACGGTGAATGTTGCAGATGCTAGTTATACGAACACGATTGGCGCAGTTGATTTGAAAGTGGTTTGGACTGACCCAGATTTTGATTCAAATGTAGCTGCTTTTTATTATGTTCGTGTGCTAGAAATTCCGACACCTCGTTGGAGTACTTTCGATGCGAAACATATGGAAATTCCACCATTAGAAGGTTTGAGTGAAACGATTCAAGAACGTGCTTATTCTTCTCCTATTTGGTATAATCCTAAGTAATTATCGTTAGTAAGGGTCAGACGCCTTTGAGGCGTCCGACCCTTTATTTCGATTTTATCCCAATTTTATGAAAAAAATTATTGAAGAACCTTTAGTTCACTTCTTACTACTTGGCGGATTGATATTTGTGCTTTATGGATTTTTGAATAGAAATAACGAAAACCCAGCAGGCAATACTATTATCATACAAGATAGCGATGTGTTGCGATTGACGAAGGCGTATCAACAAAGCTGGAATAAAACGCCTGATGCAGCTACTTTGAAAGATTTGATTGATAATGAAGTGGAATCTGAAATGCTTTATCGAGAAGCGTTGAGATTGAACCTTGATCACAATGACGAGATTATTCGACGACGATTGAAGCAGAAATATGAGTTTTTAGTCAAAGATTTGTCGATTTCTTCTCCTCCTACTGATGCTGAATTAAAGCAATTTTATAAAGAAAATCCTTCCAATTACCAATCTTCGGAACGGTTAACCTTCCATCAGATTTACTTTAGTCCAGATTTGCGCTCTAATCCGTTGGAAGATGCAAAAGCATTTTATGAGCAAATAAAATCGAAATCTATTGAGGTTATTGAAGCTTCAAAAAATGGTGATGCTTTCCATTTGCAACATTATTATAGTAATCGAGATTTTGCTTCTACTCGTCAAGTTTTCGGAAAAGACTTTGCCAATGCTATTTTTGAAAACCCGAAAATGGGCTGGCTAACGCCTGTCGTTTCGGGTTACGGCATTCATTTGGTTTATATTTCAAATATTACGAAAGGTGAAGTGATTGATTTTGAAATAGTGAAAGAGCAGGTTTTGCAAGGTTGGCAGCAAGCGAAATTGGCGATTTATAATAAGAATCTATTGGATAATTTGACGAAGCAATATGAGATTGTTTATGATTTAAATGAATATGAAAAATTGGTTGACTAAAATACAGAGACACAGAGAACACAGAGTTTTTCTTTTGAACACGGAGACACAGAGACACAGAGCAAATAATGGTTTTCTCCGTGTTTTCTGTGTTTCTGTGTTCATCATTTTCTTCTCTTCGGCTTCTGCACACGAAATCCGTCCTGCTTATCTTGAAATTAATCAGACTTCGGATAGCACTTATAATGTGTTTTGGAAAGTGCCAGCGGTGAATAATCAAATTCCTAAGATTACGCCACAACTCCCTTTTGAATTAATCGAATACAATAATCAGAACTTAGTAGATTCTTATATTCGACAATATACAGGTGTTTATAATACGTCGCTTTCTGGTACTACGATTAGCATTGATAAATTGGATTTGACGTTGATTGATGCTTTGGTGCAAATCAATTTGAAAGACGATATTTCTTATTCTTTCCTCTTGCAGCCCGACCAAACGACTTATATTGTTCCGAAAGAACCTAGTCGTTGGCAAGTCGTTCAATTATATACAGCACTCGGGATTGAACATATTTTGATTGGGATTGACCATTTATTATTTGTCTTGGGTTTGTTGCTTTTGGTGAGTGGCGTTCGTTTTTTAATTCAAACTATTACAGCGTTTACCATTGCGCATAGTATTACTTTGGCATTGTCTGCGTTGGGTATCGTTCATGTGCCGCAAGCTCCTGTTGAAGCGGTGATTGCATTGAGTATTGTCTTTTTGGCTAGAGAATATTTAATGGTTTTGCGAGGTCAGGATAGTTTGACGGCTCGTTATCCGTGGATTGTTGCGTTTAGTTTTGGTTTGCTGCATGGTTTTGGTTTTGCTGGTGCATTGCAAGAGATTGGTTTGCCTCAACAGGATATTCCTTTGGCGTTGTTGACTTTCAATATTGGCGTTGAGATTGGGCAATTAATTTTTATTAGCATTATTTTAATAATTTTTAAATGCTGGAAGTTATTAAATGTCACGACACCGAAATGGGTAATTTATAGCCTTCCTTATCTTTTAGGAGCTATTTCTTCTTTCTGGCTCATCGAAAGAATACTAGGTTTTTAAATTTATTAAAAGATATTTTATAAAGGTTGTCACGTTTGTATTGCTTGCTACATATAATAAGCAACAAAAATGAAAACCTATAATAAGGTTAATATAAATTTAATTCCCTGTGTTCCCTATGACAATTTGAAAACTTATTAATTGACTTACTTACTGATTTTCCCTTAAATTATTCAAGGATACATTAACGTGTATCCTTTTTTTTATGCCTAATAAACCATTTTGACCTTGTCGATTGTTTTTTGCAAAAGTTATCAAAGACCAAAGATCGAAAAGCAATATCGAAGTATTGAACAAGTTCACTGTAAATTTGTACTTTTAGAATCCAAAAATTAACATCATGTCATTGAAACAATCACTTTCCATTTTTATCTGTTTTTTTATATTTCTAATCACTAGTGTGGCGCAAGAATTATCTATTGAAGATTTCAAGAATTTAAAAACATCACATCAGATTAACCATATTTATAGACTAACGACACACAATAATGATGGTTTACTATTGGCTGATACTCGGTTTGATAATGGTGATTTGGATGGTTTATTGGTTCATTTTGATTTGAATGGTAAAGTTTTAAAAGAAATTAGAGTTGGTCTAATAAACAGCTTTGAACGTATTGTCGGTTTGACTAAATATGATAATGGGTATTATTTATTACTGAATAGCGTTAATGAAAAACATGAAGCGTCACTTTTATTGTATCACTTGGATAAGGACTTAATAATCACTTCAACAGAAGAAATTGAGATTACAGAGATAAAAACTGCAAATGCAGTAGCTTTCAATCCTATAAGTAATGAATTGAAAATAGTTGTATCTGTAAGGGATAAAGAAAAAAATACATTTCCTAGATTAGTGTCTTACCATGTTGAAAGTAAAGTGCAATCATATTTTGATTTAAATCAAAAAAATCGTCCAGAAAAGGAAAATGAATCAGCGAAAATGGTGACGGTGATCAAGGACGCTAAACAAACGCAACAGAAGCCGACGCCTGCGCAAATGAAAGCAATGGGTATGAAAAGTTCCGTTGATCCGTTCAACAAAGAATGTGTATCTATTGAATTTTTGGATGAAAATTATTATGAATTACTGATTACAGGTTTAGAAAATTCTTCAACGATTACAGATTTTTGGGTCGCAAAAGTGATGGATAATCAAATCATTTGGGAAGGTATATTTCCAACAGATATTGGTGGAGATGAAGGTAAATCTACTTTTAAAACAAAAGACGGTTATATTGTATTTGGATATGAATACACTAAAAAAATAGATCACCATTATAGTTACAGAGCATTAATATTAAACAAAAATGGTAAAGAAACGGCTGCGAAAGAATTTAATACAGGTAAAAAGGATTGGTTCAAAGATGTTGAACGACTTGGTGAATCGTATTTTTTGATGTTTGGTCAAACGCAATCAGTGACTAGAGAAAAGTCTTTGGAAAAGAAAGACAAAATCAACACTTCAAATCTTTGGGCGATTCTGGTTAACGATAAAGGCGAGATGGTGACTGATTATTTGCACAAAACAGAAAGTATTGACGAGGCTTTTGTTTTAACTAAGTTAAAGAATGGTGATTCGTTGATTGTTTATAAAAGCAATGATGTTTTGAAAATTGCGAAAATCATACTCAATCTTCCTTAGAAACTTGAAGAGATCAATTATTAAGTACTAAATAACTTGCGTAACATCAGTTAATAATTGCTTTAATGAATAAACCGATTCATAAAGCCTTCCTTATAAGCTCTACCAATTGGAACAATTTGATTGTTTGATAAATGTAGTTGATTACCAACCATTTTTTCAACCTTCTTGCTGTTAATTAAATAAGATTTGTGAATTCTGATAAACAACTTCTCATCAAGTTCCTTTGTCCAGTATCGGAGTGTTTCCGATGAAAGGTGTTTTTTATTTGCTAAGGTAATTTCTGTATAATCGGAATCAGATTTGATAAAAAGGATATCCGAAACGGTAATTTTGATATGCTCATAACCTGATTTGATGAATACTTCTTGGCGAAAAGATGAACTTTCTAATGTTGAAATTGACAATTTAGGCTTATCAACAGAAATTTTAGAAACGGCTTTTACAAATCGTTGAAACGAGAATGGTTTG
>CAZMEH010001124.1:0-4374 GCA_964564885.1 uncultured Saprospiraceae bacterium
GGTTCGCTAACTAATATAGAAGTCTTTTCAATAGGAATAAGAATTTCTGGAATAACACCTGATGTAGAATGATTATTAGATACCAGCGGGTGAGACATCAAAGGTAGTTTTACTTCAAATGAAGTCCCTTTTCCCACTTGACTATGAACGATTATTTCACCGCCTTGCAATTCAACCAATTCTTTCACTAGAGCAAGACCTATTCCTGAACCTTCTTGTGTTCGCTTGGTAGAACCGTCTATTTGGTAAAAACGATTAAAGATATTAGCCATATTTTGTTGTCGGATACCTACGCCCGTATCTTGTACTAATAAATGAGCCATTCCTTTTTCAGCCGAATTCGTAGCTAGTATTTTGATTAAGTCAACTTGTATATTTCCGTCAACAGGTGTAAATTTTATGGCATTAGAGACTAAGTTATAAATAATTTTACTCCATTTTTCTCTATCAAAATGCGTTTCAAATGTAGTTTCAGTACTATAGAAATGTAATACTTGATTTTTCTCTTGGGCTAATCCCTGAAAACGGCTCACTAAATCCTTAGTAAAAACAGCCAAATCTCCTTGAGCAATTTCTAACTGCATTTTACCGCTTTCTAACTTTGACAAATCCAATAACTGATTAATCAACGTTTCCAAATGCTGTGCATTTTTAAGCATCATTGCATGTTGTTCTTGCGTTTTTTTAGGGAACTTCTCTTTTCGTAATTGTTGCAATGGACCAATAACTAAAGTCAGCGGTGTTCTAAATTCATGGGTAATATTGGTAAAAAACTGATTCTGTACTCGATTCAGAACAGTAAGTTTCTCCGCTTGTTTTTCAATAATTTGCTTATCCTTTTCAATTTTAGCAGTTCTTTCTTCTACTAAGCTAGATAAACGCTCTTTATCTAGCTCTAGTTTTTCAGTGCGATTTTGGAAGTATTGCCAAACTAAAAATCCTATTATAGAAACGATAAGCACCCAAAACCACCATTGCATAAATGGTGGTTTTGCTCTATATATATCAATAGTCAAAGTCTGTTCAGACCAGTTTTGTCCAACTTCCCTAACTTTAATATGTAATTTTTGACGACCATATTCAACATTGGTAATTCGGATGGTTCTATCTTTTTGGATGACCATATTGTGATTACCTAATTGCCAACCAAAATCAATTTCAGGATTTTTATTTAATAAAAAAGAAGTTAAATTAAAGGTTAAGAAATTTTGAGCGGTAGATAATTTAATTTGTTTATGCTGATTGATTTGTTTTGAAATAGTTTCAATTTTACCAGATTTGCCGTTAGTTATCTCACCAGAAACAATAAATGGATGTAATTTATTAGTTTTTTGATTATCCAAAAGCAATTTCGGATAAAACGCAGTTACTCCTGTTATTCCGCCAAAAAATAATTGTTCATCTTCTGCCTGATAATGTGATAGATAATTAAATTCACTATTGGTAATACCGTCCTTTTCTAAATAAGTTGTTATTTTTTGGGTAGCTTTATGAAAACACATTAAGCCATAATCACTAGATAGCCACAAATACGAAGAAGTATCTCCATATACAGCATGTATATTATTGTCGGATAATCCTTCAGAAGTAGTGAAATGCGACAAGATTTGATCATTATTGGGTTGCCAATGTAACAATCCATTTGCCGTAGCTAACCAAAATGTACCATCGGAATCCTGAGAAAGGTGCTTAATAGATAATGGTTGTCCATCAATGTTCCCTAAAAACCTCTTTTGTAGTTTTCCTTTTTTATCAAATAGATATAAGCCATTATTGGTAGCCGCCCAAATACCACGCTCATTTTCATGTAAATAATAAATAGAACATTGGATTTTATTAATTTCAATTAGCCTTTGATTGATTTTATCTATTTGATATAAACCACGTTGAGTACCTACCCATAAAGTATTACCAATGCGTAGCATATGATAAATACGTTGATTGTCTACTGGAAAAAAAGGATGAGAGATTAAACTATCATTTCTCAAAAGATAAGCTGTTAGACTACCATGTTGCCCCATCCATATATCCTCGCCATCCTTAAACATCATCAGTCCATTCTGATAAGAACCATTTTTAGTGGCAGAATAATTTTTGAAAAGTTTAGTTACCGTTGCTTTTGTTTTTATGTTTAGCTGTTTAGTCCCTTTGTAAGTATGAACTAATAAACTCCCTTCATCGTCTATTGTTATGCCTCTTGTACTATATTGTATATCATCGGAAATATATTGGCGGAATTTATTTTTTTTAATTTCAACTTTACATAAGCCTCCTTTATTGCTGATCCAGAATGCACCAGATTTATCCATAAATGCAATATTCACTGTATTTTCTTGCTTCAAAAACGCTAGAGGTGTATCTTCTAGGTCAATTAGTTGCCCTTTATGATAAAACATTATACGATTAGAAATCAATCTAGCCATGATATGTTCTCCAAAAAAACAAGACTTATAAAGATAAGCCAGACTTTTATAAGTTATAACTCCATGTTGAAAACCAAAGTATGATCTATCTAATGAGAAAGGTTGTTTACCTTTTTGGGTATATTTTGAACAAGTAATATCATTAAATGGCTCTTCTTTGTTGAAACGACCTAACTGATTAATAGAAAATAAATGCTTATCTTTTTCCCAAAAATAACTACCTCTATATTCCTTTGGTAGCGTATCAATATCTGTATAGAGTAAAGTGCCATCCTTTTTGTATAAATAGATATGATAGTAAGAATAAACGTTGCCTCTGAGTTTTTTCTCAACTGCCACAGAATCGATTATTTCCTCAACTACCCAAATATTACTTCCTGATGGAAAACAAGCATACTTATGATTAGAATTGAATGGGAGTGAAAATTGTTTATTTCCATCGGTATCAAAAAACAAGCCTTTTGAATTGTATAAAAGTGCTTTCTGGTTGTGAATAAACAAACGATAGTTATCTCCTTTATTTAACTCAGGAAGGTTGTTTATTACTTTTATTTCTCCTGTACTTGGAACATAATATTTAATTTGTTCTAGTTTTTCATGAAACAGAGTAGTCCAAATATTCCCTTCATTGTCTTCTCGTAGTAGGGAAATAGGGTTACCTGGCAATGTTTTATAATGTAATTTGAATTCATACCCATCGAAACTGACCAGTCCAATGCTTGTTCCAAACCAGAGCTGCCCTTTTTTATCCTCTAAATAAGAAAAAATACTCCAAGTAGGTAATCCATCTTCTTTAGTCCAATGTTGTAAATTAAAAATAAAGTCTTCACTTTTTATTTGAGAGAAGGATTCAAATGGAATAAATAATCCAATAACAAAGATATACTGAAGGAGAAATTGAAAAATATTTGTATTAATGGTCTTGAACATTCATTTGTGATTAGTTAGGTTATCAGGGAATTTGACAAAATAGTTAATAATTAAAATGAGCGCACATCTAGGCTACCTTTTGCAAGTTCTTTGATTTACTTTTTTTGCCAAAACAAAATTAAGCTATTTGGTTAGCAATTCGTGTTCTTCCCTCTTATCTGATTTCAAATACGTTTTTTGTCAATTTTACCATTTCATTCCGTACCTCTAATATACATCATTACTTTAACTTTTTGAAAAAAAGAGGAAAGCCTACATTAAGATTTGAAAAAAATTGTCAAAGCACCGTTTTTATTTTTTATTATCTTTTTTAGAAAAAAAATTCACTGCTCTCCGGATTTATTGACTTAGTCTTTGATTGGATTATAGCATCATATATAATCGTATAAATATGAATAAATAAACACAAATTATAATCAAGAGAGTATCACAGATGTAACATAGACTTGTCAAATCGTAACATTTTATTTTTTAATAATATTTATATAACTGATTTTCATAACATTACAACCAATGCAATTGAACCCATATTTTGTAGTAATGTTCAATCATTTTATCTGAGGCAGAATGAGTGATAGAAAGAGTTGGTACTTGGCTAGAAAAAATCGAAATTTCACTAATAAATATCTCCTGAATTTTATGGAATTATTCGATAAAGATAAAATAATAGGTTCTCTAAAAACGAACTATCAACAAGTCTTCAAAGCCTTTTATCAGGTTTTATTTTTAGTTAAATTAGTTCTATTTCATATTTACTGATGCTAAAACATTATAAAACAAATAGATAAAACTATAATTTAATTAAAGTTAAAATACATAAAAAACTGAAAATCAAACACTAAGGCATGAGTTTAAAAAAAATGTATACAGAGGCAAAATGTTTGTACATCAATTGTACAAATCTACAAGTCAAAAGTACGTTAGGGCAATTAAAATGAAGAACTAATAGGGATAATTGTGGTGAATCAATTAATAAAAAAGTATGAAAAATTTACTCGTTACCCTTTTAATGCTTCTTTCA
>CAZMEH010001125.1:0-8698 GCA_964564885.1 uncultured Saprospiraceae bacterium
AGATATGTTTACTAAACTTTAAAAGTTTAGTAAACATGGTTATGATTCTCCTTTAAACCTAAAATGTATAGTAGTATGAAAATAAATAATAACGGTTAGCCTTTTTTACGTTCAGCTAATGCTGCTCTAATTTCAGCAGAACGTTCTTCCGTAAGATCATAGTTCCACATCGCATACATTGCTATTAAAGTCCCTATAATAGGGAAAAAGGTATAGAATAAACGCATACCGCTCATAGCACCTTCTACTTGCATTTCAGCGCCAGGGTCAAAACCGACTGATGCCATAATAGCTCCACTCAATCCTCCTGCAATAGCAAAACCAAATTTTACCATCCACCAGTAGATAGCTCCAAACTGTCCTTCTCGTCTCTTACCAGTATTTAGTTCATCTAAATCACAGACATCTGCTGTCATTGACATCATCAATGTGAATAATGCACCAATTCCAAATGAAAAGAAAGGCAATGCTATTAAAAATAAATACGGTTTACCTGGTACAAACAAGAACCAAAATAAAATATAACCTATAATGGAAATACCTTGAGATAATAAAAAGGTTGTCTTCTTACCAATTTTCTTAGATATTTGAGCAACAATAGGAATAACTAAAAAGGTAGTCACCAATGCACCAATGCTACCGTGCAAAGCAGGCCAAACACCTGCTGCTGCTGCGTCACCGCTGAACAGATAATGTACTATAATAAAAAATGAAAAAGCAGCAATAGTATTGAAAGAGTTATAAATAAAGAAAGTGGCAATACACAGCTGCCTAAATTGTTTTATACTCAAAGCTTCTTTAAAACTTTTCCAAATTTCTTTAAATACATTTCTTATATTTTTTATACGAACTGGTGAGAGACTCGTATCGTCTAATGTTGATTTGCTTTTAATAAAGATAGCTGGTATCATAGCTAATATGGTACATATTACTGCTACCCAAATGGAGGATTCTCGAACTGCAAGGTCTGGTGAGGCAAACCAGTTTGGATCATAAAACATAACCCAAAACCACGGAGCAATCACCCAAGCCCACTGACCTATAAATTGAGCTATCGCCATGATTTGCGTTCTTTCATGAAAATCTTCACTCATCTCGTAGCCCATTGCTACATAAGGTACTCCAAAAATAGTAACTCCTACATAGAAGACAAAAGACCAAATCATGAAGTAAGTAAAATTATACGTGAGGCTATTTTCAGGATATAATTGCCACATAAAAATATATGATATACCCATTATTAATGCCCCAATAAATACATACTGTCTTCTTCTTCCCCATTTGGAACGAGTATTATCAGAAATGTATCCCATCAATGGGTCTGTAATTGCATCAAAAATACGTGGTGCAAAGAAAATAAGAGCCCAGAGCGCAGGCGGGAAACCTAAATCTTGAACTAAGACCACCATAAAAACACCTAAGGCGGCAGGAAACATTTGGTTGGCTAACATTCCAAATCCAAATGCTATTTTTTGTCCCATATGAACAGGAGTGTTTTTGGAAGAATTTGTATTACTCATTTTTTAATCTTAATTTATTGACTATTTCATTTTTAATTTGAATTAGTCTTTTGGTTAAATTTGGTTTTTAGGTATATTTTTTGAATTGTTTTGCTCTTATCCCGAAAACTATCAGGATAAGAGCAAAACAATTATAACAAGTTATTTCGGTATCACAACTGTTTGAATTGCTTGCGCATTGATAGAAATATTCGTTGTTTTATTTCCTAAAGTAAGCGTTATGTGTTTCTCTATTTTGCTTTCATTAAAAATAATCACCGCAATAGAACCATCAGGATTTTGAGCAGCCGTCACTTGAAGGTTTTCATCTTCGCTATCAAAGCCAATTCTAACTGCTTCTGGTCTAATGAATTTACTAAAGTGTGCCAATGTATAATAAAGAGGCGTGAAATAGACCTCATCATTTTCAACATCCACTAAAATAGGCGCAACACACCAATTATTTGCCCAGTTTGGTCCACCTTTCTTATCTAAAACCATATTCCAATCTACCCAACCGTCAACCCAGTTGTTCAAACAACCGATAATATCCCTTGCGTAACGATAAACAGGAACATACGGTGGATGCAGGTGTTTATTTTCATCTGCTGCCCAAGTGTAGCCCCAGTCTTTTGCTTCTTTTGACCAATACCAATTGTCTTCTTTCCATCTCGGCACTTGTCCATCAACACATGCTTCCGTGTTAATTAAGTATTTATTTGGTGCTTTCTCATGCGTATATTGTAAGGTTTCTGGAAAAACTTCGTAAGTACTACGATACCAGTGCATCGCCATACCGTCGAAGTATTTTGCCGATTTTTCATCATCATACATCACATCTGCCCAGTCTTGAATATGGTCACGATTTTGGTCATAACCAAGTAAGACAACGTCAGATTTACCGTCCGCTTCTAGTTTTGGCCCAAGATGATTGATTACAAAATCATTCATTTCTTGTGCCGTATACTCCATACTTTCCCAGTTAGAACCATTACCTAATGGCTCATTTTCAACCGTTAAGCCCCAAATGTCAATACCTTCTGCTTTGTAAGCATCAATGTATTTTGAGAAAAACAACGCCCAAGTGTCGTAATATTCTGGTAATAATTTTCCACCTTTCCATGCTTTGTTATCCTTCATCCACGGCGGCGCAGTCCAAGGAGAAGAGATGATTTTAAAACCATCTTTAGAAGTTGCCATCGCTTCCTTTATCATCGGAATAATATCATCTTTATCTTCTTCGATAGAGAAGTTTTCCAATGTTTTATCGCCAACAACAGGTGCGTAAGAATAGTTACTTAAAGAGAAATCAGAAGAATTCATATGCGTTCTAGTCAAAGAATATTTAGCACCACTTTCACCGAAATAGGCTTCAATGACCTTTTCTCTATTCTCTTTACTGACTTGATTTAGAAGATAAGCGGTAGATTCCGTGAATGAACCTCCAAATCCTGTGATGGTTTGGAATTTTTCATTGGGTAATAATTTGATACTTTTACTAGAATCGCTTGTCGTAAATTCAGTTACTTTTTTCAATTGATTACCATTTGCGGAGGTTTCGTAAACTTCAATTGCTAATGGTTCTGGTTCTGGAGAACAGGAACTAATCATAAGTATTAAAAGTGAAAGCGTAATATATGAATTTATTTTTTTCATTTGATTAAGGTTTCTTTTATTTGGTTGTAAACCTGTAAGGTTTCAAAAACCTATCGTACCTAATAGGCGATAGTTATTTATTACTTCCTACAACCCTGAAAGGGTTGTAAAAGCTACCTTTCCCATCTATATGGATAAGGTAACTTTGGTCTGGTTGAAAATTACTTTTTACTCGGTGGTAATTTTACCTCTTTCATCAAAGCTTCTTTATCACCATCGTAAGTTTTTCCAATAATATTACCAGCTCTTTTCAAACCTTCAAAATTACCTGCATCAACTAAATCCCATAAAGCATATTTTGCTTGACCGTCGATAGTAAACAATCCGAAGAAATTTTCTGAACCATTTGGGTTTTTCTCATCTTTCCAATTTTCATTGAACGCTTCAAAGTAGAAACAAGACATGTTGTTTTTTGCCGTCCAATCTCGCATCAACTTATAAAAAACACCTTCTTTATATTCGTCAGTCGCTTTTGTGCCATTGTCACCATAAAACCCGTCAGAAGATGTTGCCCAACCTGTTTCACCAATATGAATAGATTTTTCAATACCTAAACCTTTAATATAAGCCGCAGTTCTATCATGTTGTGCTATTCCAAAACCAATCGCACGTTCCATTGCAAGCGCAATTTTCTCTTCATCAGACTTAGCTTCTTCTCCGTCAAAAACGCCCCAAAATTCTGGTTTGTAGTGCGTTTCGTGCATCGGGTAAATGTGCAACGAGACATAATCGACCGCTTCGATTAGCTTATTCAAATCATCCACATGATATTCGTCGCCTTCACCGCCCCAAGCTGCATAATTGTCAGAACTTGTAATCCAAGTCTCTTTTGGTAATTTATCTGTTGCCTTTAATTCTTGCAAATGATTCACCCATTTCAAGATAACGGCAGGTTGTACGAAATAATCAGCCGCCCATTTTACCATTGCTTCGTTTCCTACGGCAATAACTTTTACGATATCTGAATATTTATTAGCTAATTCAACCGCTCTTGCAATTTCAGCCGTATTTTTTTCAACATCTCCTTTGTCGTGATTTGGTTTCTCTGTCCAAGCACCTTCACAATCAATCCAAGCACCTAGCATGACATACATTTCAAAAGCTGGGTCAGCTTCCTTTAATTGATGAATAGCTTCCAAAAGATTAGCCGCTTGTGCTAATTGAACGTTATAAGTACGAACAATTCCTACGCCCATCGCAGAAAGAATTTTCATATCCTCTTTCAATTCTTCAATAGTTGGCTGAGCGTCACGAGTATTTTCACGATAGCCACCGTAAGACATCGCTAGATATTTTGGGTTGCCCAAAATGTCTTTTGCTGAAATTGTTTTGGTAGCATTTGCTACATCGTCTTCACTATTTTCTTGTGATTGATCGCATGAATATAATGATGTTAATAATAATGCGACGACTAAAAAATTGAATAGTACTTTAATTTTCATTCGATTGATTTTAAATATCCTAATAGTCAAATGGGATTTATTATAATTAGATAATTACAATAAATCCCATTTTAATTATTTTAAATCTGTTGATTTGACTTGAACAATGATTTTAACAATATCGCCTGTTCTTCCAAACATTTGCTTACTTGCCGCTTCATCTAAGCTCAACGTATCAAATTTTGTAGCAACATTATTTTTATTAACTACTTCCATCTGATTTTCGTCAGCCAATTGATAAACAACGGGAATTTGACAATAAGTAAAACAAAGCTCACCTGACTTTAGCGCAATTTGCTTAGATTGCTTATGTATATCTACATAGTTGAATGTTTCGTCAGTTGTCAAAAACTCCTCTTTGCGCAATAAACAAGGATCGAAATACAATTTTCCTGCTTTGACAAAAATACCTAATTCACCAAATCGACACAAAATATCTTCTTTCACTTGTCCTGTCATACCAGGTTGCTGTGCGCCTCTGCCTGCTGGCGTATGCGAATAAGCATCCGTTGGAAATGCACCGTAAAGCTCAGGCGATTTGTGAACACCAATACCTGCGTTGATTTCGTAGTAATGTTCTAATAATCGACCAATTACTTCCGCACTTTCCTTTGCTTTGATGGCTGCTAAAGAAGATTCTAATACCGCTAATTGCAACTTAGAAACCATGTGCCAGTAAATAGAACCTAATCCTTCGTAACCGAAAAACGTTCCTGACCTTCCTGTAAATGCTTTATGATTGAATACTTCTTCAAAAATTTGAAGTACTAAATCGCCTTCTTTTTCTACTAAAGAGGCTAATTCAGCATGACTCAATTGTTCTAAAGCACTTTTTACATCATCCGCATTTCTAAAATTACCATTGAAGTGATAATGTCCCTTTACATCCTTTTCTATCAACTGCGTATTGTTACTAGCGACTAACTTTTCAAGCAATTCACTTTTAGCAACAGAATCGGCTGGAATCCTATTTTTTTCAATAAATCCTAGCAAATCTTTATCTGGATAAAGAATATAACTGTATTGATCAGGTCTAAATAATTTACTACTTTTCAAAGCATCTAGTACTCCGATAGTTTCTTTAGAAGATAAGTAACCCGCACTTAAAATCGCTACTTGACCTTCGAGCATTTCACTCAAATAAGAAACAGAAACTTCCTTATCGTTTTCGACAGTCATTAAGTTATAAGCGTGATATAAGTTATCTGTTCGCTTATTTGCATCAATCGAATGCTCTAAATATTGAAGTGATATTTTTACAAAATGCTTCAAATCAGCAACGCTAATCATCGTTTTTTGACCAGAAAAAGATTTTTCATAAATCGTAGAACGGTAATCGCTACCTGCTTGACCTAAGGCATCAAGAATTAGTTTTCTATTTGTATCATCAATCGAACCCGCTAATAGACCTTTATTATTATCAAACGTAGCAACTATTTGGCGGAAGAAAATAGCTAATTCACTAGAAATTTTAACCTCTTGTATCGTTGCACCATTGAAGATATTTTCAAAGAAATCCAAAAATCGTCTCAGATAGTACAATGTTACCATTGATACACCATTTCCAACCAAAGCATTATTAGCGTCATTCCATTCTGGACGCTGCGTATTCATCCAAATACCGCCTTCTGGAATGAAGTTCGATAATTTAGCCAATACAGAAGCTAAGGTTTTTTCAATGAAGTTGACTTTGTAAATCTCGCCAGTTTGACTTTGCAATAAAGCACCGTCTGCACCGAGTTCAGTTCGTCTAGCCCTGATTGAATGATCGGATTCTTCATCAAATTCAATCGTGTCCTTAGGATTTTTTAGAATGTCCTCGTGCTTTTTGATTTTGTAAGGCACATTTGCATAAACAAAAATGTCTTTATCAAAAAGGTTTTCTAAACTGTTTGGTTGATGATTTTCTATGAATTCTAAGAATTTCAATAAATAGATAATCTGGTGATCGCCCCAATATCCAATGTATGACCACGGATCATCTGGCTCGATAGCTTCCCAATCGAAACCACTTTTTGTAACTCGGTAAGGATTGTATCCGTCGAAAGTAGACGCATTCAAAAACTTATGAATCATACTTTCCATAAAGTCTGGATAAGAATACGCTAACGCTTCCCAGTTTTGGAAAATATCTCTCCAGTTTCCTTGATAATCCAATATTTTTGAACCATCAACTTCACTTCTAGTATTGATAGAAAATTTGTTCCAAGGTCTACTCGGGTCACCGTGTCTTCTACTGAATTTTAGCGGCATATATTCTAGACACAAGCGTTTGAAGTCGCTGTTGTCGCTTTTATGTGCTAATGCTTTTAATTCAGATAAAGAGAAAGTATCAGATAACTCCTCGATAGCGTTTTTAAATGTTCCAAAAACTGACTTATTAGCTTTCGCTAAATAAGTGCGGAAGTCCCACTTTTCGATTTGAAAATTATCATCAAAAATACCACCTCTCATAATATTGAAAAGCGTATTTGAAAAATGTCGGGTATCTCTAAAACTGTCCGCAGTGAGCTGCAAAGCATCAGAACCAGCGTTCAGTTCGATAAGATGTTGCGTTCCGAGTTCAATATCCTGATTGATTAATTCAGCCAGTTGTTTCTCGTTGCTAAGCATTTCAGAAATCTGAGCAACTGCCGCATGATCTTTATTCACATCAGCAACAATCATCCATTCTTTAGTCGCATTAGCCGCTAAATCTATTGTTGTACTCAAGAAATAACCACCTTTCTCGGCTTTCACGTCCGTTTCTTGGTGAATCGCTCTTCTCTTTCTGAAATTCTTAACCTGTAAAGAAGAAACCAAATAAGTAGGATTATCTAAGCCCAAAGACCAAGCAACATTTGTTTTCAATGCCTCGCTCGGTTCTGCTCTATCGACTAAAATCGCACTTAATGCGTAAAGTCCAAGACCCGTTTCTTTCTCTAATTCATTTCTTTTGTAAGCATCCACCAAGTTACTCAACGAATTTTGAGCATCAGGGCCAATACTTGCAGGCACGATATTCTGAATACCATCTAAGAAAGTGATTTTCACCTCACTATCTCCATTATTGACGATATTTGATTTTCGTACAAAACCATATTTGTTACTAGAATTCCATTGATATCTAAAGGTCAATCCTAGGTCATGATTGATTTCTTCAAAGATGATCTTGTTACCGTAGATATTTTTATACAAATTTCGACTTATCTCATACATGCCGTCGAACCGTTCAGAAAGCGGTTCCCAAACCTGTATAACATCGTTTTTTTGTACAATAAAAATACTTTTACTACCTGTTATTTCGGCATTTTCGGTAATCTTATCTGAAGTGTAATACGGAAATAAAGAATAGTCAGAATTTTTCCTTCCTGCACTTAATCCACCGTTACTTGATATGAAAAGCCAATGATTAGAATCGCTCACGATTGTCATAAAAAATGGAGACATCGCATCACAATTCGAAATCTTGAAATAACTTTCATTATCAATTTTTATTTGGCTAATCTCAACTTTTGAGTCAGCGTTTAGTTGTTGTTCTGAATTTAATAACGTCATTTTTTATTTTTCCTAGTTTATCACTTAATCACATTGTAGATTCAATGCCTTTATTATATCATTTTACATCTTTAGTAAAAAAAATAAGATGTATTATTTTGAAGGTTATAAGGCTTTTATTTCTTGAAACAAGAAAAATAGATTGTTATGTTTGGATAAAAAACTTGACAATTGTATTAACTTTTAATTAGTACAAAAAAGTTGACCTTGCATCTGTCCTTTAATTTTATTGAGTTGTTTTTATAAAAAATAGTGTATTCATCTATTCAAAATATTAGTTGCTCAATCAGAATTATCAGCTATAAGACCATTAACTGGGTTTTTTCTACACTATAAACCGCAAATGGAATTATAATTTGCTTGATAATAGCTTACTATCAGCAAATGTATGATAAAGCTTATCATTACCAAATAATATACCTACATCACTATTTCTACAACGATGAGAAAGGTATTTTAGCTATACATCAATACTACATCATTTTTATTTTATCTAATCTTACCTACTTATTAGAAGTATTTTTACTCATTCATTTTTTTTGAAAAAATAATGAATAAAATAAT
>CAZMEH010001126.1:0-1837 GCA_964564885.1 uncultured Saprospiraceae bacterium
GTTATCCAATAAACAAACAGTAATACGTATTTTTATAACGTTCCTTTTTGAGACCGCAATGATTATATCCGTCGGCGAGTCTGAGTTTGAAAAATCCATAAAAGATAGCATAATTCGACTTTTTTCAATACTCGGATAGGGAATAAACAAGTCAATATTAATAGCCTTATTAGCCTTGTAGAATCAATGATTCTAGCTTTTTCCTATTGGAACGAGTTATAAAAACGAACACTTTTTTATTGATTTTGAGCAAATGGTCCTATTTAAGCTCAAAATTTCGGTTATTTCAGAAGTGTCTAATATCTCTAATAGTCAAATCAAGGGTTAAAAAAAACATGAATACAAAACCAATTTTTGCAATTATACTATGCCTACTTTTAGTTACATTTTCTTGTAGCAATGATGAAGAAATTACACCAAATATACCAATAACAGGAGATGGTGAACTTCCAACAAGCATCAATTTAATAGACATTCCCGCTGAAACTTTTACAATGGGTGGAACTACTATGGCTGGAGATGCTCCAAGTGTAAATGTGACTTTATCAGGATTTCAAATTTCAGAAAAGGAAATTACCAACCAACAATATATTGACTTTTTAAACAATGCTTATCTTGATGGTTGGATTACTGTTTCTACTCAGGAATTCTCAGATCCCTGCGGAGTTTATACAGAGAACGTGGTCATTGGAGCAGGCGATGCTCCAAACTCAGGAGAAGTTTTCTTACAATTAGGAGAGACAGGCGGATGCACAAGTGGCGGTGAAGCGGAACATATTGATAATAAAAGTTGGCTTTCTTTTAATAGTTCAAACAACACTTTTGAGCTTTTAGATGCTGCAAAAGCGGATTGGCCAGTAAATTGGATAAAATGGTTTGGAGCATATGCGTTTGCTCAATATTATAGCATTAGTTTACCAACGGAAGCACAATGGGAATATGCTGCAAGAGGTGGGCTAGAATTGGATTATCCAACAGATGACGGAACATTATCGTCATCAAAAGCTAACTATAACGGTGACACTCCTGGAGTTTATAGCCCAGATGGACATTCCTTTGCTACTGGCTCTTATGCTGCAAATCCTTATGGATTGTATGACATGGGAGGAAATGTTTGGGAATGGTGTGAAGACTACTATAGTGACTCGTTTTATACAGATGGAACTACTGATCCTATCAATTCAACAGCAGGAACGGATTCAAAAAGAGTAAGACGTGGAGGTTCTTGGAATTATCATTCTGCAACTTTATTAACCTATTCAAGAGCTTCAGATTTTGAGTATAGAGGGAATAATCATTTTGGATTTAGAGTGGTTAAAAACTAAAACACGACTACGCTAATACCTAAATTTGAATAGCTTTTTTGAGCTATTTAAAGGGATGTTTCGCTAACAATTCAAACTACTTTACAATTTATTGTTTGATATGAATTGTTTTCATGGAAAAATTATAAAAACCTGCCTCAAGTGGCTTTAAAACAAATAAAAATTTAAAGTCACTTGATTTTTTCCAAAAGGCGTCCCGATAGTAGGTTAAACGCACGAAATTTTACTACCTCATCGTACATTACCTGTGGGATCTACAAAACACTAACACGCTAGTTTTAGTAACAAATACTAGGCGCAAACATGATGTAAATCCCAAATCAAGTTTACTCGGTCAAGCCTCGTGAGAAGGTTGGGATAAGATTTCTTCAAATCTCCTTGACGCCAATCCCAGCACTCGGGATTAAAAGTGTAAAGTACTTTTAGTCTCTAGCCAAATATCCCTGTTTAAAAGCTGATTTTCGAATTATTCAGATAGATATTTAACACAAAACGGGTAAGCCAAAACCGAG